>NZ_WJSP02000210.1 GCF_009720255.1 Agromyces humi
GATCCCCATGCTGCGCGCCCTGGCGGCGCGCTGCGATGCGGCGGTCCGGATCGAGGAAGGCGACCCGAAGGGTGCGCTCGACGAACTGCGTGCCGCCTGGCGGGTGCTGCAGGAACTCGGCATGCCCTACGAGGCCGCCCAGTGCCGCGTGGTCGCTGCGCGCGCGTGGCGTGCGCTCGGCGACGACGACTCGGCATCGATGGATCTCGACGCGGCCCGGGCCGTGTTCGTCGAGCTCGATGCGGTGCCCGACGTGCTCGCGGTGGACGCGCTGTCGGTCTCGAGGACGTCGGCGCGGCGGACGCCGACGCCCTTGACGCCACGCGAGATCGACGTGGTACGACTGGTCGCGGAGGGCAAGACCAACCGCGCCATCGCCGGCGAGCTCTACCTGAGCGAGAAGACCGTGGACCGCCACCTCAGCAACGTCTTCACGAAGCTCGGCATCTCCTCACGGGCCGCGGCGACTGCCTACGCGTACGAGCACGCGTTGATCTGACTCGCGGCCCCTGCTGCGCCGTCCGGAGGAACGAGTCGCGCCATTCGGAACCCCGACATGGGTGATTCTCCCGATGCCGCCGGCGCGCGCCGTCCCTAGCGTCGGTGCCATGGACCTCGCCGTGTTCGCCGGCGTCGCATCGACCGGCCTCTTCGCCATGAGCTACCTGCCCATGCTGATGAAGGCCGGCCGCACGAAGGACCTGTCGTCGTACAGCCTCGGCAACCTGGCGATCACCAACGCGGGCAACGCGCTCTACTCGGTGTACGTGTTCAGCCTGCCCGTCGGACCGATCTGGTTCCTCCACACCTTCTACCTCGTGACCTCGGCGCTGATGCTCGCATGGTTCCTCCGGTATCGGTCGCGGGGTCCGGTCGCCGGGGCCGGGCCCGCCGGCACCGGCCGCCACGCGCGCACGACGGAGCCGACGGATCAGCCGGCGGAGCCCGCCGGGGCCACCCGCTAACCGTCAGTGCCCGTGCCGTCAACCCGGTGGGCGACGCCCCGCTGCGGTGCGAGACTGACGGCTCGCCGAGGAACGGAGCCCCCATGTCCACGTCACCGACGCGCACCAGCCGCGACCGCCGCCGCGAGGCCCGCAAGGCCGTCGCCGATGCCAGGCGAGCCGGGCGGGAAGCCGCCAAGCTCGCGAAGACCCTCTCCCGCGAGGCCCGCGCGAAGTTCGAGGCCATACGCACGCGCTTCTGCACGTGTCGAGCGAAGGAAGATCTTGAAGAAGTCGAGAGTGAGCAGCTCGTCGACCTGGCTGATGAAGCAAGCGTGCGGGAACCCGAGGTTCAGGCCGCCGTGGCTCGGGTCGAGCCAGCGCGAGGTGATCGCCTTCTCCTGGGTGAAGAAGTCGAACCCGCGCGGGCCGTAGGCCTTGGCGTCGCCGAAGAGCGAGTCCTTCCAGCCGCCGAACGAGTGGTACGCCACCGGCACCGGGATCGGCACGTTGATGCCGACCATGCCGACCGTCACCTCGCGCTGGAAGCGCCGCGCGGCACCGCCGTCGTTCGTGAAGATCGCGGTGCCGTTGCCGTACCGCGAGCCGTTGATGAGCTCGAGCCCGTCCTCGTAGCCGTCGACCCGCAGGACCGACAGCACCGGCCCGAAGATCTCGTCGCGGTACACGGCCGACGAGGTCGGCACCCGGTCGACGAGGGTCGGGCCGAGCCAGAAGCCGTCGGGCTCGCCGTCGACCTCGGGGTCGCGTCCGTCGACGACCACGGCGGCCCCGTCGGATGCCGCGACGTCGAGGTATCCCGCGACCTTGTCGCGGTGCTCGCGCGTGATGAGGGGGCCCATGTCGCAGCCGCGGGTGCCGTCGCCGGTCGTGAGCCGCGACATCCGCTCCGCGATCTTCTCGACGAGCTCGTCGGCGATCGAGTCGACCGCGAGCACCGCCGAGATCGCCATGCACCGCTCGCCTGCCGAGCCGAAGCCCGCGTTCACGGCGGCGTCGGCGGCCAGATCGAGATCGGCGTCGGGAAGGACCAGCATGTGGTTCTTCGCGCCGCCGAGGGCCTGCACGCGCTTGCCGTTGGCGGTGGCCGTCGAGTAGATGTACTGCGCGATCGGCGTCGAGCCCACGAACGAGATCGAGCGCACGGTCGGGTGCTCGAGCAGCGCGTCGACGGCGACCTTGTCGCCGTGCACCACGTTGAGCACGCCGTCGGGCAGGCCCGCCTCCTGCATGAGCCGGGCGAGCCAGACGGCGGCCGACGGGTCCTTCTCCGAGGGCTTCAGCACGACGGTGTTGCCCGTCGCGATCGCGAGTGGGAAGAACCACAGGGGCACCATGGCCGGGAAGTTGAACGGGCTGATGATGCCCACGACGCCGACGGGCTGGCGCAGCGTGTAGACGTCGATGCCCGTCGAGACGTTCTCGGAGTACTCGCCCTTGGTGTAGCCCGGCATGGCGCAGGCGAGCTCGACGACCTCGAGTCCGCGCGCGATCTCGCCCGCGGCATCCGACGTCACCTTGCCGTGCTCGCTCGTGAGGATCGCGGCGAGCTCGCCGGTGCGCGCGTTGAGGAGCTCGCGGAACGCGAACATCACCTGCTGGCGCTTCGCGATCGACGTGTCGCGCCAGCCGGGGAACGCCCGGGCGGCGGCCTGCACGGCGAGGTCGACGTCCTCCGTCGAGGCGAAGCGCACGCGCTTCTGCTCGACGCCGAGCGCGGGGTTGTAGACGGGTCCGCTGCGGTCGGACGATCCGGCGACGGATGCCCCGTCGATCCAGTGCTCGACGGTCGTCGTGGCGGCGGCCGACGCCTGGGATTCGGTCAGTGTCTGGCTCATGAGTCAGCCCTCTCCTTCGAGTGCGGTGCTCAGTACTTCATCGTAGATCGGCATCGCCTCGGCGACATCCTCGACCGTGACGACGCACGGGGGCACCACGTGGATGCGGTTGTCCTGGATGAACGGCAGCAGGCCGCGGGCCACGAGGCCGGACTTGATCCGGCCCATCGCGGCGGGCGGCAGCGGCTCGCGGGTCTCGGCGTCGGCGACGAGTTCGATGGCCCAGAAGACGCCCTCGCCGCGCACCTCCCCGATGACGTCGTGGCGCTCGGCGAGCTCGGCGAGCGCGGGGCCGATCTCGGTCTCGCCGATCGCGCGGGCGTTCTCGACGATGCCCTCGGACTCCATCGCGTCGAGCGCGGCGACGATCGAGGCCATCGCGAGCGGATGTCCCGAATACGTGAGTCCGCCGGGGAACACCCGGTCGTCGAACGTGGCCGCGATCGGGTCGGAGATGATCACGCCGCCGACCGGGATGTACCCCGAGTTCACGCCCTTCGCGAAGGTGATGAGGTCGGGGCGCACGTCGTAGCCATCGAACGCGAACCAGCGCCCGGTGCGCCCGAAGCCCGCCATGACCTCGTCGAGGATGAGCAGGATGCCGTGCCGGTCGCACAGCTCGCGCACTCCGGCGAGGTAGCCGGGCGGGGGCAGCATGATGCCGGCGGTGCCCGGCACGGTCTCGAGCAGCACGGCGGCGATCGACGACGGCCCCTCGGCCTCGATCACGCGGCGCAGGTGGTGCAGCGCGCGCTCCGACTCCTCCTCGGGCGTCGTGGCCCAGAACTCGGAGCGGTAGAGGTAGGGCCCGAAGAAGTGCACGTGCCCGCGTGCGAACTCGTTGGGGATGCGGCGCCAGTCGCCCGTCGAGACGATCGCCGCGCCGGTGTTGCCGTGGTACGAGCGGTAGGTCGAGAGCACCTTGTCGCGCCCGGTGTGCAGGCGCGCCATCCGGATCGCGTTCTCGTTCGCGTCGGCGCCGCCGTTGGTGAAGAAGACCTTGTGGAACCCCGGGGGCGCGTGGCCGATGATGCGCTTCGCGGCCTCGCCACGGGCGAGGCTCACGGTCGATGGCGCGATCGTCGTGAGCAGCTCGGCCTGTTCCTTGATCGCCTGCACGACCGCCGGATGCTGGTGGCCGATGTTGACGTTCACGAGCTGGCTCGAGAAGTCGAGGTACTCGCGGCCGGCGTGGTCCCAGACGCGGCACCCGCGCCCGCTGGCGACGACCAGCGAGGAGAGCTGCGACTGCGCCGACCAGGAGTGGAAGACGTGCTCGCGGTCCAGCGAGCGTGCGAGCTCGTCGAGGTCCTCTGCGAGGTTCTCGGTCATGGCTTCGGTGCCTTTCGTTCGCGTGCGGGTCGTGCGGTGCTGCGTCGTGCAGTGGCGCGGGGGTCGTGCGGGCGGATGCCGCGGGCCGGCCGGGACGCACCGGCCACGCGGCATCCGATCGACTAGTTGCCGCCCTCCTCGAGGGTGACGTCGATGGGCTCGAAGCTCTCGCCGGTGAGGTCGAGGTCTTCGCCCTCGAGCTCGTCGAGCGCCTTCTGGATCCAGTCGTTCGTGTACGCGGTCGACGGCGGCTCCTCGGTGATCAGGTGCGCGCCCGACTCGTTCACGGCCGCGAGCGCACCCGCGACCGTCTTGTCCCACGCGTCCTGGTTGATGATGCCGATGCCGTCGGGCGAGGGCCAGATGAGCTTGTTCGTCTCGTTGACCATCCAGAGCTCGTGGCTCGGACCCCAGCCGGAGCCGGCGGCGATCGTGATGTCCGAGGCCTCCTGCGGGTTCTCAGCCGCGTAGACCCAACCCTTGATGACGGCCTTCAGGAACTTGACGGTCGTGTCCTGGTAGTCCTCGTCGTCGGCGAGGCGCTCGGTGTCGGCCCAGATGGCGTCCTGCAGCATGGCGCCCTCGGTGTCCTCGTAGCTGATGACGTTGAAGTCCTCGGGCTGGTAGAGCTCGCCCGTGTCGGGGTTCGTCGTCTCGAGGAGCTGGGCGTACTCGTTGTAGGTCATCGCCTGTGCCGCGTCGATGTCACCCTGCAGGAAGGCGTTCATGTTGAAGTCCTGCGTGATGATCTGCACGGTCGTGGAGTCGAGGCCCTCGGCGGCCATCGCCGCGAAGATCTCCCACTCGTTGCCGAAGCCCCATGAGCCGATCTTCTTGCCCTCGAAGTCGTCAACGGAGTCGATGCCCGAGTCGGCCATCGACACCTGCAGCGTGCCCGACTTCTGGAAGATCTGCGCGATGTCGGTGAGGTTCGCACCCTGCTCGATCGAGCCGAGCACCTTCGGCACCCACGCGATGGCGTAGTCGACGTCGCCGTTGGCGAGCGCGTCCTGGGGAACGATGTCGCCGCCGGACGGGATGATCTCGACGTCCAGGCCCTCCTCCTCGAAGTAGCCCTGGTCAGCGGCGGCGAAGTAGCCGGCGAACTGGCCCTGCGGCAGCCACTGGAGCTGCAGCTTCACCGGGGTGAGGTCACCGCCGTCGGCGCTGTCGGTCTCCCCCGACCCGCCGGATCCGGAGCATGCGGTGAAGGCGAGGGCGGTCGCGAGTGCGAGCCCGCCGATCGTCGCGATGCGACGTCTGCTGTGGTTCATGTCAGTCCTCTCGATGCATTTCGGGTGTTCTCGGTGCGGGTGGTGCGGTGGTGCGGTGCGGGTGGTGCGTGGTGCGGTCCTGCGGATTCCCCGGGGCGGTCGGCCCCGGTGGTCTGGGGTCAGGGGCGTCGTCGCTCCTGGGGCGGTCGTCGTTGGAGCAGTCGCTCGAGGGCGAGGGTGGCGAGGTAGAAGAGCAGGCCGAGGGCGATGGATGCCAGGACGTACGCCCAGGCGCGGGCGTAGGCGCTCGACGCGGCCGACGTCGAGATGAGGCCGCCGAGGCCGCCGCGCGGTCCGCCGAAGTACTCGGCGACGAGCGCGGAGATCACGGCGAGCGACGAGGCGATGCGGATGCCGGTGAGGATGAACGGTCGCGCCGTCGGCAGCGTGAGCGTGCGCAGCACCTGGCCCGAGCTGGCCGCGTACGCCTTCATGAGGTCGCGGTGCACGGGCGCGGTCTGCCGGAAGCCGCGCAGCGTGTTGATGAACACGGGCACGAACGAGGCGAGCGCCGCGATCGCCTGCCGGCCGAACTGGCTGTCGGCGCCGAACATCGAGTTGAGCACCGGCGCGAGGGCCACGATCGGGATGACCGCGAGCGACGCCACGACGGGCGCGCTCATCTGGTCGATCGCCCGCCACCGCGCGGCCAGCGCGGCGAGCAGGATGCCGAGGATCGAGCCGACGACGAGGCCGACGAGCGCGTTCGTGCCCGTGATGAGCATGGCCTGGGCGATCGACGGCCAGTACGCGACGAACTCCTCGATGATCGAAGCCGGGCTCGGCAGCAGGTAGTCGGAGACGCCGACCACGCTCACGAGGAACTGCCACGTGCCGAGCACGATGAGGCCCACGGCGATCGGCGCGCCGATGCGCAGCGTGTTCTCGGTGCGCGGGCTCATGCCGTGCGAGCGGGGGCGCGGCGTGCGCCCGGCTGCGCCGGTCGGC
>NZ_WJSP02000211.1 GCF_009720255.1 Agromyces humi
CGCCACCCGGGTATCCGGGAAGGGCCGTCTGGTTGCCGCCGAAGTCCGTGCCGCCGAAGTGCGACGAGTAGGAGAGGTAGTACTTGTCTCCGCGCTTGAACACCTGCGATGCCTCGAATGCCACCGGGTCGACGGCCTCGTCTTCGACGTCGTCGGATTCACGAACCTCACGCACGACCACCTCGACGACTACCCCTCGATGGACGTCTACTTCGAGGCGAAGCGCGAGCTGTTCCAGCCCGAGCGCGCCCGGCGCGGCGTGGTCACGATCGATTCCGAGTGGGGGCGTCGCCTGGTCTCCGAGTCGCGAGTGCCCGTCACGACGCTGAGCACCGACCCGGCGATCGAGGCCGACTGGCGGCTCACCGTCCTCGAGGAGACCCCCACCGACACGGCGTTCGTGCTCGAGGGCACGGCGGGTCGTCGGCTCGAGACCCGGGTGCCCCTGCTCGGTTGGTACATGGCGGCGAACGCGGCCCTGGCGATCGTCATGCTCGTGGAATCCGGCTACGACCTCGAGCAGATCGCGGAGGTGCTCGAGCGCGACGGCGGCGTGGACGCCTACATCCCCGGTCGGGCCGAGCGCATCTCGGGCGACCGCGGGCCGATCGTCTACATCGACTACGGGCACAGCCCCGACGCGTTCCTGCAGACCCTGGGAGCGATCCGGCGGTCGACCGCCGGACGCGTCATCATGCTGTTCGGCGCCGACGGCGACCGCGACACCACGAAGCGCGCCGACATGGGCGCCATCGCGGCGCGCGGCGCGGACGTCGTGGTGATCACCGATTTCCACCCCAGGTGGGAGGATCCGGCCGCCATCCGTGCCGCGCTCATCGCGGGGGCGCGCGAGGCGGTCCCCGACCGGGAGATCCACGAGATCGCCGACCCCCGCGAGGCGTTCCGGGCGGCACTGGCCATGGCCGGCGAGGGCGATGCGATCCTCTACGCCGGACCCGGCCATGAGGACTACCACGAGGTGAAGGGCGTGAAGATCCCCTATTCAGCGCGAGACGACGCGAAGCAGGCACTGCGTGAGGCGGGCTGGAGCGCATGATCGCGCTCACCCTCGCCGAGATCGCCTCGGTGGTCGGCGGCAGCCTGCACCTGGGCGGCACGGATGCCACGGGCGAGACGGTCGTCGACGGCACCGTCACCACCGACTCGCGTGAGATCGAGCCGGGCGACGTCTTCTTCGCCAAGCGCGGCGAGTTCGACGACGGGCACCGGTTCGCGCCGGCCGCCGTCGAGCGGGGCGCCGCGCTGCTGGTTGTCGAGCACCCGCTCGACCTCCCCGCCCCGCAGGTCGTGGTCGCCGACACGGTCGAGGCGCTCGGCGCCCTCGCGACCGAGGTCGTGGCCAGGGTCCGCGCAGGCGGCGACCTGAAGATCGTCGGCGTCACCGGATCCAACGGCAAGACCACGACGAAGAACCTGCTGCGCGCGGTGCTCGAGCGCGTCGGTCCGACCGTCGCGGCGCGCGCCTCGTACAACAACGAGGTCGGTGCGCCGATCACCATGCTCGAGCTCGCGGCGGACACGCGGTACCTCGTCGCCGAGATGGGCGCCTCAGGCGTCGGCGAGATCGCCCGCCTCGTCCGCATGGCGCGCCCCGACATCGGCATCGTGCTGAAGGTCGGGCTCGCGCACGCCGGCGAGTTCGGCGGCATCGAGCAGACGGTGCGCGCGAAGTCCGAGATGGTCACCGACCTGCTCGACACGGATGTCGCGGTGCTGAACCTCGACGACCCGCGTGTCGCCCCCATGGCCGGCCTCACCGCCGCGCGCGTGGTCTGGTTCGGGCTCGGCGCCGACGCGCACGTTCGGGCCGTCGACATCGCCGCGCACGCGCGCGGCACCGACTTCACCGTCGAGCTCGCGGGCGGCGCATCCGCTCGGGTCCGCTTCGGGGTGCTCGGCGAGCACCACGTGATGAACGCCCTCGCGACGATCGCGGCGGCGACGGAGCTCGGCGTGCCCCTCGACGAGATCGTCGCGGCACTCGAGTCCGTCACGCTCGCGGAGCGCTGGCGCATGCAGCTCATGGGCGGCCGCGACGACATCACCGTCATCAACGACGCGTACAACGCGAGCCCCGACTCGGTGGCGGCCGCGCTCAAGACGCTCGCCCAGGTGCGCGCACCGGGCACGCAGGCGATCGCGGTGCTCGGCGAGATGAGCGAGCTCGGCGAGTACTCGGGGGAGGAGCACGATCGCATCGGGCTGCTCGCGGTGCGCCTCGGCATCTCGCAGCTCGTGGTCGTCGGCGAGGGCGCGCGGCGCCTGCACATCACGGCCATCAATGAGGGCTCGTGGGACGGCGAATCGACCTATGTCGAGACGGCCGACGAGGCGTACGAGCTCGTGACCGGCCTGGCCCGCCCGGGTGACACGATCCTCGTGAAATCCTCGAACTCGGCGGGTCTCCGCCACCTCGGCGACCGACTGGGAGAATGGTCCTCGTGAGAGCACTGTTGACCGCCGGGGCGTTGTCGCTCGCTTTCACGCTCTTCCTGACGCCGCTCTTCATCCGGCTGTTCACGCGGCTGGGCTGGGGCCAGTTCATCCGCGACGACGGCCCGAAGAGCCACCACGTCAAGCGGGGCACGCCCACCATGGGCGGCATCGTCTTCATCCTCGGCAGCCTGTTCGGCTACTTCACCTCGACGCTGCTGGTGTCGAACGAGCCGCCGACGGCATCCGCCATGCTCGTGCTCTTCATGATGGTGGGTCTCGGCGTCGTCGGCTTCATCGACGACTTCCTGAAGACCCGCAAGAAGCAGAGCCTCGGGCTCGGCGGATGGGCGAAGGTACTCGGCCAGGTGGTGGTCGCCACCGCGTTCGCGCTCCTCGCGCTCCAGTTCCCGAACGACGACGGCGTCACGCCCGCGAACACCAGCATCTCGTTCATCCGCGACCTGCCGCTCGACTTCATGGTCTTCGGCACGATCGTCGGCGTGATCCTGTACGTCATCTGGATCTGCCTGCTCACGGCTGGTGCGTCGAACGGGGTGAACGTCACCGACGGCCTCGACGGCCTCGCCGGCGGCGCCTCCATCCTCGCGATCGGGTCCTTCGTCGTCATCGGCTTCTGGCAGTTCAACCAGTCGTGCTTCAGCGAGAGCCTCAACCAGAGCGACGCCTACCGGTGCTACGACGTGCGCGACCCGCTCGACATCGCGATCGTGGCCACGGCCATCGTCGGCGGCCTCATCGGATTCCTCTGGTGGAACACGAACCCCGCGCACATCTACATGGGCGACACCGGGTCGCTCGCGCTCGGCGGCGCCCTCGCGGCGCTCGCCATCGTCAGCCACACCGAGCTGCTCCTGCTCCTCATCGGCGGCCTGTTCGTGATCGAGACCGGGTCGGTGATCGTGCAACGGGCCTACTTCAAGCTCACCGGGGGCAAGCGCATCTTCCTGATGAGCCCGATCCACCATCACTTCGAGCTCAAGGGCTGGGCAGAGGTCACCATCGTCGTGCGCTTCTGGATCATCGGCGGCCTGTTCGTGGCGGCCGGGGTCGGCAGCTTCTACTTCGAATGGCTGCAGAGTTGAGCGGGTCGGATGCCGCGGCCGTCGCCGACCGCCTCGAGACGCTCACCAGCTGGAACGCCGACTGGCGCGGCCTCCGGGTTGCGGTGCTCGGCCTGGGCGTCACCGGGTTCGCCGTCGCCGACACGCTGACGGAGCTCGGCGCCGACGTGCTGGTGCTCGCGCCGGCGGCCGACGACGATCGCGCACGCATCCTCGAGGTCATCGGGGCGCGACTGGTGCGGCATCCGCTCGATTCGGTGCCCGACGAGCTCGTCGCCTTCGCACCCGAGCTCGTGATCGCCTCCCCGGGCTTCCACCCCGACCATCCCGTGCTCGACTGGGCGGCCGAGCACGCGGTGGCCGTCTGGGGTGACATCGAGCTCGCCTGGCGGGTGCGCGACAAGGTGAACGCCGCCGACTGGATCCTCGTCACGGGCACGAACGGCAAGACGACGACGGTGCAGATGACGGCGACGTTCCTCGCGGCGAACGGGCTGCGGGCGGCGCCGTGCGGCAACATCGGCGTGCCCGTGCTCGACGCGGTGCGCGACCCCGGCGGCTTCGACGTGCTCGTCGTCGAACTGTCGAGCTACCAGCTCCACCACCTGCGCACGGTGGGCGCCGGCGCGCTGCATCCGTGGGCCAGCGTCGTGCTCAACATCGCCGACGACCACCTGGACTGGCACGGCTCCGCCGAGGCGTACCGGGCGGCGAAGGCGACCGTGTACGCCAACACCAGGGTCGCGTGCGTGTACAACCGTGCCGACGAGGCGACCATGCACATGGTCGAGGACGCCGAGGTCGAGGAGGGGGCCCGCGCCATCGGCTTCGGCCTCGACGTCCCCGGACCCAGCGACTTCGGCGTCGTCGAGGGCATCCTGTGCGACCGGGCCTTCCTCGACGAGCGCCGCACGGCGGCGCTCGAGATCATCACCCTAAGCGAGCTCGAGCCGCACGGGCTCGATGCACCGCACGTGGTGCAGAACATCCTCGCCGCCTCCGCCCTCGCCCGGTCCTACGGCGTGCCGGTGGGCGTCATCCACGACGCGCTCGGCGACTTCCGCCTCGACGCGCACCGGATCGAGACGGTCGCCGTGGCGGGCGGCATCCGCTGGATCGACGACTCCAAGGCGACGAACCCGCATGCGGCCGAGGCGTCGCTGCGCGCGTTCGGGCGTGTCGTGTGGATCGTCGGCGGCCTCCTCAAGGGCGTCGACGCCGACGCGCTCGTGGCCGCCCACGCGGGGCGCCTGCGCGCGGCGATCGTGATCGGAGTGGACCGCGACGCCCTCGTGTCGGCGTTCCGGCGACACGCGCCCGAGCTGCCCCTCTTCGAGGTCGTCACCGACGACACTGAGACGGTGATGCCCGACGCGGTCGCGCTGGCGGCGTCGGTGGCCGAGCCGGGGGACACCGTGCTCCTCGCACCGGCGGCGGCGTCGATGGACCAATTCGCCGACTACGCCGACCGGGGCAGGCGGTTCCACGAGGCGGTCAGAGCAAGGCTGGGAGGCGAGGCGGATGGCGACTCCGACCGGCACCGCCCGACCGGCCACGGCTGAGCCCGCGGGCGTCTCCGCCGCCCGCATCCGGCTCGGCCGCGTGTTCCGCGTCGAGTCGAAGGACTACTTCCTGCTGCTCGGCACGACGGTCTTCCTCGTCGTGTTCGGCCTCGTGATGGTGCTCTCGTCGTCGTCGGTGGAGTCGAATCTCGAGGACGGCGGATTCTTCGTGCAGGCCTCGAGGCAGGGCCTCTACGCCCTCTTCGGGCTGCCCGTCATGCTCATCGCGAGCCGCGTGCCCGAACGCATGTGGATGCGGGTGGCGTGGCCGCTGCTCATCGTCTCGTGCGTGCTGCAGCTGCTCGTGGTCGCGACGCCCCTGGGCGTGACGGTCGGCGGCAACACGAACTGGCTGGAGCTCGGTCCCATCCCGCCGTTCCAGCCGTCGGAGCTGATCAAGGTCTCGCTCGTCATCTGGCTGGGACTCATCGTGACGAAGAAGCAGGCCCAGCTCGGCGACTTCGTGCACGGCATCCTCCCGATCCTCCTCGTCGGCGGCGGGGCGATCGGCCTCGTGCTGCTCGGCGGCGACCTGGGCACCGTGATGGTCATGGGCGGGATGCTGCTGGGGGCGCTGTTCCTCATCGGCGTGCGCTTCCGGCTGCTGCTGCCGCCGGTGCTCCTCGGAACGGCGGTCTTCGTGATCGTGGCCGTGTCGAGCGACAGCCGGATGCGGCGCATCAGCGCGTTCCTGCAGGAGAACTGCGCCACGATCGACGAGGCGGACTGCTGGCAGATCCAGCACGGCCGGTTCGCCCTGGCCAACGGCGGCATCTTCGGCGTCGGGCTGGGCAACTCCACGGCGAAGTGGTCGTGGCTGCCCGCTGCCGACAACGACTTCATCTTCGCGATCATCGGCGAGGAGCTCGGGCTGATCGGTGCGATCGTCGTCATCGCCCTGTTCGTGGTGCTCGCCGTCGCGTTCGCCCGGGTGCTCCGTGCGGCCAGGACGCCGTTCGCGAAGGCGGCCACCGCCGCGGTCCTCGTGTGGGTGGTCGGCCAGGCGTGTGTCAATATCGGTGTCGTGCTCGGAGTCTTCCCCGTCCTCGGCGTGCCGCTGCCCCTCGTCTCGGCAGGCGGCACCGCCCTGCTCACGACGCTGTTCGCGATCGGAGTCGTGCTCTCCGTCGCACGCGACCCCGAGGCGGCCTCCCGTGCGGAGGCCCGCGCGGTCGCTCGCGCCGCCGCACGATCGGGGCGTTCGGCCCGATGACCACGTACCTGCTGGCCGGGGGCGGGACCGCCGGCCACGT
>NZ_WJSP02000212.1 GCF_009720255.1 Agromyces humi
GGCGGATCGGTCACGGTCAACGGCCGGCGATTCGCGGAGCACCGCGCCCCACTCCACGAGGTCGGCGCCCTCCTCGACGCGAAGGCCGTGCACACGGGCCGTACCGCAGAGAACCACCTGCTCGCCAACGCCGCGCTCACCCGGCCCGACGCCGAGGCGATCGTGTTCTGTGGCGTGCACTTCATGGCCGAGACCGCGGACCTGCTGTCGACGCCCGAGCAGGCCGTCATCCTGCCCAACCTCGCGGCGGGCTGCTCGATGGCCGACATGGCCGACGAGTCGAGCGTCGAGGAGTGCTGGGAGCAGCTCGCCGAGGTGTACGGCGACCTCGACGCGGCCGATGCCGAGGGGCGCGTCCCAGTCATCCCGGTGACATACATGAACTCGTCGGCGGCGCTGAAGGGCTTCGTCGGCCGGCACGGCGGCATCGTCTGCACCTCGTCGAACGCGAAGACGGTGCTCGAGTGGGCGTTCGAGCGCGGGCAGCGGGTGCTGTTCTTCCCCGACCAGCACCTCGGTCGCAACACCGCGAAGGCCATGGGCGTGCCGCTCGAGCAGATGCCCATGTGGAACCCGCGCAAGGCGCTCGGCGGCAGCACGGCGGGCGAACTCGAGGACGCACGCGTCATCCTGTGGCACGGCTTCTGCTCGGTGCACAAGCGGTTCACGGTCGACCAGATCGCCACCGCGCGCGAGACGCACCCCGGCGTGCAGGTCATCGTGCACCCCGAGTGCCCCATGGCGGTGGTCGATGCAGCGGATGCCGCGGGCTCGACGGACTTCATCGTGAAGGCCATCCAGGCCGCCCCCGCGGGCTCGACGTTCGCGATCGGCACCGAGATCAACCTCGTGCAGCGGCTCGCTGCCGAGTACCCGCAGCACGAGATCTTCTGCCTCGACCCCGTCGTGTGCCCGTGCTCGACGATGTACCGCATCCACCCCGGCTACCTCGCCTGGGTGCTGGAGGAGCTCGTCGCCGGTCGCGTCGTCAACCGCATCACGGTGCCCGGCGCGGTGGCCGATCCCGCCCGGCTCGCCCTCGAGCGGATGCTCGCGGCGAAGCCCCCGGCCGCTGCGGTGACGGGAGCCTGACCATGGCGCACGTGCTGGTCGTCGGCGGCGGGATCGCGGGGCTCTGGACCGCGGTGAAGGCCGCCGATGCCGGGCACGCGGTCGAGCTCGTGACGGTACCGCTCGAACTCCTGCGCGATCGCCTCGCCGCTCGCCTCGGGGGCGTCGACGGCATCGCGGGCCTGCTCGAGCTGGGTGATGTAGCCGGCCATGTCCTCGTCGTCGGCGGCGAGCGCGTCGACGCCGGCCTCCCACGCCTGCGCCTCGGTCTCGAGCGTGCCGCGGGGGATGGAGAGGCCGGTGAGCTCCTCGAGCTTGCCGAGCAGCGCGAGCACGGCCTTCGGCGAGGGCGCGTTGTGCACGTAGTGCGGCACCGACGCCCAGAGCGACACGGTCGGGATGCCGGCGCGCTCGGCCTGGTCGGCGATGACGCTGAGGATTCCGACGGGGCCCTCGTAGCTCGAGCGTTCGACGCCGAGCGCGTCGCGCACCTCGCGGTTCTCGCTCGACGCGAACACCGACAGCGGCCGGGTGTGCGGCGCGTCGGCGAGCATGGCGCCGAGGAGCACGACGCCCTCGATGTCGGCGGTGAGCGCCGCGTCGACGAGCTCGGCGGCGAAGCCCTTCC
The DNA here is from genome assembly GCF_009720255.1 of Agromyces humi. GTDB lineage: Bacteria > Actinomycetota > Actinomycetes > Actinomycetales > Microbacteriaceae > Agromyces > Agromyces humi. Next base: position 1,700 of record NZ_WJSP02000212.1, read on the forward strand.
AGCTGCGCGCCGGCTCGGCGCCGAGCAGCACGTGGAGGGTGTCCGCGCCGGGGCCGGTGACCTGCTCGTCGACCTCGTCGGTCGGCGCGCCGCCCGGACCGAGGATCGCAGCGCCGGGCCATTCGAGCCGGCGCGAGCCGTCGTCGCCCATCACGACCGTGGGCCGGGTGAACTGGTAGTCGAAGTAGAGCTCGGGGTCGACCGCGGCGATCTCGACGAGGCCCAGCCGCTCCGCGAGCAGCTTCGCCGCCCCGGTCGCCGCCTCGCCGGCGTCGTTCCATCCCTCGAAGGCGACGACGAGCAGCCTTCCGCCCTCGAAACCGGCCCGCTGATCCACTCCAGGTGCCCCGCTTCCCGCCCCGGACTCCCGGGGTCCTCTCCACAATAGGCCGTGCCCGTAGACTTGCGGGTTGTGACCACTCGCCTTCCCGCCGCCGTCCTCTGGGACATGGACGGAACCCTCGTCGACACCGAACGCTATTGGATGGCGGCCGAGGAGGAGCTCGTCGAGTCCTTCGGCGGCCGCTGGACCCACGAGGACGCGCTCGGCCTTGTCGGCAGCGGCCTCTGGGAGGCGGCGACGGTGTTCCAGGCGGCGGGCGTCGACCTCGACGCCGACACGATCGTGGCGCGCCTCACCGCGCGCGTGCAGGAGCAGCTCGCCGAGCACGGCGTGCCCTGGCGACCCGGCGCGCGCGAGCTCCTCGAGGCGCTGCGCGAGGCATCCGTGCCCACGGCGCTCGTGACCATGTCGGTCAGGTCGATGGCCGACGACGTGGTGCGGGCGATCCCGTTCGAGGCCTTCGACGTCATCGTCACGGGCGACGTGGTCGAGCATGCGAAGCCGCACCCCGAGCCCTACCTCGCGGCGGCCGAGGCCCTCGGCGTCGACGTCCGCGACTGCGTGGCGATCGAGGACTCGCCCGCGGGCCTCACGTCGGCATGGTCCGCCGGCGCGGTCACGGTGGGGGTCCCCAACATCCTCGACCTCGCCGAGGCGCCGGCCCACGTGCTGTGGCAGACGCTCGCCGACAAGTCGGTGTCGGATGTCGCGGCGCTCCTCGAGGTCCGCGAGGCGCGCGCATGAGCGAGAGCCGAGGCGAGCGCAGCGGGCCGTTCCGGGCGGGTGACCGGGTGCAGCTGACCGGACCCAAGGGCCGCATGCACACCATCACCCTCGAGCCGGGCAAGCTGTTCCACTCGCACAAGGGCCCCATCGCGCACGACGACCTCATCGGCCTGCCCGACGGATCGGTCGTGGCCAACCAGGTCGGCATCGAGTACCTCGCACTCCGCCCGCTGCTCAGCGACTTCGTCATGTCGATGCCGCGTGGCGCGGCGATCGTGTACCCGAAGGATGCCGCGCAGATCCTCGCGCAGGCCGACATCTTCCCCGGCGCCACCGTCGTCGAGGCGGGCGTCGGCTCGGGCGCGCTGTCCCTCTGGCTGCTCCGCGGCATCGGGCCGTCCGGACGGCTCCTCTCGTTCGAGCGGCGTGAGGAGTTCGCCGAGGTGGCACGCGGCAACGTGGCCACGTTCCACGGCTACGACCCCGAGAACTGGTCCATCACGCTCGGCGACCTGGCGGTAGCGCTGCCCGAGGTCGCCGCCGCGGCATCCGTCGACCGCGTCGTGCTCGACATGCTGGCGCCCTGGGAGTGCATCGACGTCGTGTCCGACGCGCTCAAGCCCGGCGGCGTGCTGCTCTGCTACATCGCGACCGCCACGCAGCTGTCGCGGGTCGCCGAGGCGATCCGGGCGACGGGGGAGTACACCGAGCCCCAGTCGACCGAGACGATGGTGCGCGGATGGCACGTGCAGGGCCTGGCGGTCCGGCCCGACCACCGCATGATCGCCCACACCGGGTTCCTCCTCACCGCCCGCCGGCTCGCGCCCGACACGGTGCTGCCCGAGCTCAAGCGACGTCCGTCGAAGACGGAGTTCAGCGACGAGGACGTCGAGGCGTGGACGCCCGGTGCGCTCGGCGAACGCGCCGTGAGCGCGAAGGCGCTGCGCAAGCGGGTGCGGGCAGCGGATGCCGCGGCCGAGCGCTCGCGGGCGGCCGACGGGGCCCACGGCGACCTGACGCCCGAGCTGCCAGAGGCTCCTGCGGCCGACACCGATCCCGCAGGCGAAGCCTTGTAGGCTACCAACGCCCCTCCGCGACCCACCCCATGAATCGAGGATCAGTGCGCTCGTCACTCGCGCTCATCGCCACCGCCGGCCTCGTCGCCGTGGCCCTCTCCGGCTGCACGCCCGCGCCGGAGGCCCCCGAGGCGACGTCGGGGCAGTCCTCCGACGCCGTCGTGGTGAAGGGCGACTTCGGCGACGCGCCGAAGGTGGAGTTCCCGGCACCCCTCGCTCCCGATGAGACGCAGTGCACCGAGGTCATCGCGGGTGACGGCGCGAAGCTCCAGGACGGACAGCAGGCCCTCATCGGGCTCGCCGTCTACAACGGCACCACCGGCGAGACTGTGCAGGAGCCGACCGGCTTCGGCGACGAGGACCCGATCGCGCTCACCGTGTCCGATGCCACGCTGCCCGGGCTGCGCAAGGCGCTCACCTGCGGCAGCGAGGGCTCCCGCGTCGCGGTGGTCGTGCCCGCGGATGACGCCTTCGGCGACCAGGGCAACGAGTCCATCGGCATCGGTGCCGACGACAGCCTCGTGTTCGTCATCGACGTGAAGCGGGCACTCCCGTCCCGCGCCGACGGCGCCCCTCAGCTCTCCCGCGACGGGTTCCCCGCCGTGGTGCTCGCACCCGACGGCCGGCCCGGCATCACCGTGCCGAAGGCCGACCCGCCCGTGAAGGACGAGATCGCGGTGGAGGTGCTGAAGAAGGGCTCGGGCGAGGTCGTCGAGGACGGCGATTCCGTCGTCGTCCAGTACACGGGCGTGCTCTGGGACGACAACTCCGTGTTCGACTCCACCTGGACGACCGCGGCCGAGGGCAACCAGCAGCCGGGTCCGAAGACGTTCGTGGTCAGCACGGGCGACGACGCGCAGGTCATCCCCGGATTCTCGAACGCGATCATCGGCCAGACCGTCGGCTCGCAGATCGGCGTCATCGTGCCGTCGTCGCAGGGCTACGGCGACCAGGGCAACGACAAGGTGCCCGCGGGTTCGACGCTCTTCTTCGTCATCGACATCCTGGGTGTCGTCTGACCCGGCGATCGCGGCCGGGTGCCGCCCGCGGTTCAGTATGATCGCTCCTGTGTCGGGTGCATCGCGCAAGGGTGAGCCGAGGATCCCGGTCGAAGATCGGCTCTTCAGCCTGGTGCTCGCGCTGCTCGCCACCGAGACGGGCCTCCTGAAGTCCGAGATCCTGTCGTCAGTGCGCGGCTACGCCGAGCGCTACGACGAGTCCGGGCAGAACGCCAACCTCGAGCGCCAGTTCGAGCGCGACAAGGACGATATCCGCGAGCTGGGCATCCCGCTCGAGACCGTCGAGTCTCCCGACCGCCCCGGCGACAACCAGGCGTTGCGCTATCGCATCCCGAAGGGCCGGTACGACCTCCCCGAAGAGGTCCGGTTCACCCCCGACGAGCTGGCCCTGCTCGGCCTCGCGGCCGAGGTGTGGCGCGAGGCGTCGCTCTCCGCCGACTCGCAGCGGGCGCTGACCAAGCTGCGGTCGCTCGGCATCGAGCCGCGCGAGCCGGTCATCGGCTACGCGCCACGGCTCCGCGTCCGCGACGCGGCGTTCGAGCCGCTGCGGCAGGCGCTCGACCGGCGGCAGACCGTGCGGTTCCGCTACTTCAAGCCCGGCGAGGGCGCGCCGAGCGAGCGCACCGTCGACCCCCTCGCCGTGGTGCTCCACGAGGGCCGCTGGCACCTGCACGCCTACGATCACGACGCGGTGGCGCCCCGCACGTTCCTGCTGTCCCGCATCGTCGGCGCCGTGGAGCCGCTGCCCGGGAAGACCTTCGACGCGCCGCCGCCCGACATCCAGGACCGCATCCTCGCCGAGCTCGACGAGGTGCGGCTCGGCAACGCCGCCGACCTCGCCGTCACGGCGGGCAGCGACGCGGAGGTGCGGCTCGGCAAGCGAGCGGTGCTCCGCGATGAGGACGCCGGCGTGATCCGGCTGCACTACACGGATGCCGCGGTGTTCGCCGACGAGCTGGCGGCCTACGGCCCCGAGGTCCGCGTGATCGCGCCGGCATCGTTGCGCGACGAGGTGCGCGATCGCCTCGCCGCCGTCGTCGCCGCCCACCGTCCCGAGGGAGCCGCATCCTGATGGCCACCCGAGCCAAGCCGCTCAAGGCACCCGACAAGCTCGTGTTCCTGCTGTCGTTCGTGCCCTACCTGCTCGAGCAGCGCGTCGTCGACGTCGCCGAGGCCGCACAGCACTTCGGCATGACCGAGGCCGAGATCCGCGACGCCGTGCGGCTCATCGCGACCTCGGGCCTTCCCGGCTCGACCGGCACGTACCAGCCCAACGACCTCTTCGACATCGACTGGGACTCCTTCGAGGAGGACGACGTCATCGTCATCGTGCATCACGTGGCGATCGACGATGCACCGCGGCTCTCCGCCCGCGAGGCCGCGGCGCTCATGGCGGGCCTGCAGTACCTCTCCGCCGCTCCCGAGGGGGCGGGCAGCGCGTCCCTCGCCTCGCTGCGCGCGAAGCTGGCCG
>NZ_WJSP02000213.1 GCF_009720255.1 Agromyces humi
CGAGGCCCTGGTAGCCGAGCCTGAGGTAGTGAGCCGCGAACTTGACGTCGTACCACCACTCGGACACGAGCTCGGGGCGGCTGACGTTGCCGGCGAGGTCGCCTTACATCCGAGCTCGCTGCCGCACGGCCGTCGCCACCGCGCACGAGGGCGGACGACGCACCGCACTGCGCGTGGGCATCATCGCCGGCACCGCGGCCCTCGTGCTCGGCCTGATCGCGGGCACCCAACTCGACCGGCTGACGGGAGGCACTGACGCGCGTCCGTCCGTTGCGGCGCCCACGGTGAACCCAGAGCCGCTGCTGCAGGCCGACGTACTGGCCGCGAAGCCGGTCGCGCTCGACACCTCCGCCGCCGAGGTGTTCGCCAGGCCGGCGACCCCGGCGGACGTGCCCGCGCTCGAAGGCCAGGTCGGTCCGATCGACTTCGGAGCGGGCCCGGTCGAGACCCGTCTGCTCTTCGTCGGGCTGGACGGGGTCGAGATCTTCGCCGCACGCGACGGCGACGACCTCTGCCTGCTCGTTCCGACCCCTGAGCCGGGATTCAACGGCGCGTGCACCCAGGACGGCCGATTCCCCACCGATGGGCTGCGGGTCTCCGGAGTGTCCGGTACCGCCGCGAGCGGAGTCGACCCCGTTCCTCTGGCGGTGATCTGGTACCCCGACGGCTCAGTGCGTGTCGGCCTGCTCGGCGACATCCAGGAGCCGCAGTAGCGGCATCCGCTACCCGTTCTTGGCGTCGCGCCACGCGAGCCACTCGGGCACGGTCGCGAAGTCGTAGTCGGGACCGCTGAGGCCGAGGGTGAAGAGGCGCACGCCGGCGTCGTACAGCGCGTCGGCGTACTCGACGTCGACGCGCCCGCGGGTGAGCTCGTTCGACACCGTGATCTCGGACACGTCCCGCCCGACCTCCTCGCCCCACTGCGCGAGCACGCCGAGCTTGTGCGGCAGGTCGGCGGGCGACACGAACGAGTGCCAGATGTCGGCGTGGCGGGCGACGATCTTCAGGGTCTTCTGCTCGCCCTTGCCGCCGATCATGACGGGGATCTTGCGAGTGGGCGGCGGGTTCAGCTTCGTCCACCGCTCCTCGATGCGGGGCAGCGCGGCGGCGAGCGCGTTCAGGCGCGTGCCCGGCGTGCCGAACTCGTAGCCGTACTCGTCGTAGTCGCGCTCGAACCAGCCCGATCCCGTGCCGAAGATGAACCGTCCCTCGCCGCCCTTCGCGCTGATGTGGTCGAGCGTGCGGGCCATGTCGGCCTGCAGGTCGGCGTTGCGATACGAGTTGCAGCTCACGAGCGTGCCGAACTCCATGCGCTCGGTCTGCTCGGCCCACGCGCCGAGCATGGTCCAGGCCTCGAAGTGCAGGCCGTCGCGGTCGCCCGTCAGGGGGAAGAAGTGGTCCCAGTTGAAGACGATGTCGACGCCGAGGTCCTCGGCGCGGAGGACCGCGTCGCGCATGGCGGGATAGTGGGCATGCTGGGGCTGGAGCTGGAGTCCGAGGCGCACGGGAGAAGCAGAGGTCATGCATCGAGCCTAGGCAGCACGCGGAAAGCGTTGCCCCGTACGCATGAAACCTGCGTGGTCCACTGGGAGAACGCAAGGAATCGGCGTAGACTCCCAGCATGGACAACCTCGATCGCGCCATCCTCGACCTGCTCCGCCAGAACGCGCGCGCGGGCTACGGCGACATCGGGTCGTCGGTCGGGCTCTCGGCCTCGGCCGTCAAGCGCCGCGTCGACCGTCTCGTCGCCGACGGGGTCATCCGGTCGTTCACCATCCAGGTCGACCCGACGGTCGACGGCATGAGCACCGAGGCCTACGTCGAACTCTTCTGCCGCGGCACCGTCGCACCCGACGAGCTGCAGCGCATCCTGCAGGGAGTGCCCGAGGTGGTCTACGCCGGCACGGTCACCGGGAGCGCCGACGCGATCGTGCACATGCGCGCCCGCGACATCACGTCGCTCGAGGACGCCCTCGAACGCGTGCGCATCGCCCCCAACGTCGACCACACGCGCAGCGCCATCGTGCTGTCGCGCCTCGTGAACCGCAACCGGGACTGAACGATGACGGATGCCGCGGGCACGGAGCAGCGCGCATGAAGCTGTCGATCGACCCCGCCGCATCCGCCCCGCCGTTCGAGCAGTTGCGCCGTCAGGTCATCGACGCGGTCTCCGACGGGTCCCTCGCGCCCGGCGCGCGGATGCCCACGGTGCGGGCCCTCGCCGCTGAGCTCGACCTCGCGGTGAACACCGTGGCGAAGGCGTACCGCGCGCTCGAGGCCGACCACGTGATCGAGGGCCGTGGCCGCGCCGGCACCTTCGTCTCCTCGACGGGCGATGCGGTCACCCGCGAGGGGCAGGCTGCGGCCATCGCGTTCGCCGACCGGGTACGTCGCCTCGGCATCGAACGCGAGGCCGCGATCGCCCTCGTCGCGTCGGCGTTGGACGCCCGCGGCTGAGCGGCCACGGCGCCGGGGAGCGGCATCCGCTCGGCTCGGCCGAGCCCGACAGGGGCCGTCAGCTCGCTTCGGGGATCGGCTCCTTCGGGAGCTTGCGCACCTTCGCGCGGCGCCGACGACGCTCGGGGATCATCGAGCGCATCTCCTCGAGGCGGCCGAAGCAGAGCAGGCGATCCTCGCCCTCGAGCACCACGCCCTTGCGCGGGTTGGGGATGACGGTCGTGCCGCGGTGGAGCGTGAGCACCGTGATGTCGCGCTCCCACAGGCCCGACTCTCCGAGGGTCGTGCCGACGAGGTCGGCGTTGCCGTGCACGAGGAGCTCGGCGACGCCGTACCCCGTCGAGACGGTGAGCCGCTGGCGCACGTCGATCTCGGGGAACGCCACCTGGTTCGCGATGTAGTCGATGATGGCGCCCGCGACGTCGAGCTTGGTGGCCGTCTCGATGCCCTGCAGGCCCGGCGACGAGTTGACCTCCATGACGAGCGGCCCCTCGTTGCCCTCGAGCATGTCGACGCCGGCGACCTTCAGGCCCATGATCTGCGCCGAGCGCACGGCAGCCTGCTCGTACTCGGGCGCGAGCTCGACCGGCTCGACGGTGCCGCCGCGGTGCACGTTGGAGCGGAACTCGTCGCCGCTGGCGACCCGGCGCATGGCGGCGACGACGCGGTCGCCGACCACGAGGGCGCGGATGTCGCGGCCGCGGCTCTCCTTGATGAACCGCTGGATGAGCACGTTCTGCTTCGTGGAGTGCAGCGTCTCGATGATGGCCTCGGCGACCTTCACCTCGGGCGCCAGGATGACGCCGATGCCCTGCGTGCCCTCGAGGAGCTTGATGACGACGGGCGCGCCGCCGACCTGCTCGATCGCGGGGCGCACGTCGGCGCGGTTGCGCACGAACGCCGTCGCGGGCATGCCGATGTTGTGTCGCGACAGGATCTGGTTGGCACGCAGCTTGTCGCGCGCGTTCGTGATGCCGTTCGCCGTGTTGGGCGTGTAGACGTCCATCTGCTCGAACTGGCGCACCACGGCCGTGCCGAAGTAGGTGATCGAGTTGCCGATGCGCGGCAGGATCGCGTCGTAGTCGCTCAGCCGCCGGCCGCGGTACTGCAGGTCGGGCTCGGGGCCCGACAGGTCGATGCCGAAACGCAGCGTGTTGAGCACCTTCACGTCGTGGCCGCGCTGCTGGGCCGCGGTGCGCAGCCGCTGCGTGGAGTACGCCTGCGGGGCGCGCGAGAGGATCGCAAGTTTCATCGTTGAGCCCCTGAGAAGATGGTCGAGTGACAGAGCCTCCCTATTCAAGCACCATCGTCGGATGGCGCGAATGGGTGACCCTGCCGGGCGCGGGCGTCCCCTGGATCAAGGCCAAGATCGACACGGGTGCGCGCACGTCGTCGCTGCACGCGTTCGACGTCGAGGAGTTCCGGCGCGACGACGGTTCCGACGCGGTGCGATTCGGGGTGCGGCCCTGGCAGGACAGCGACGAGGACGCCGTGGTCGTCGAGTGTCCCGTGCACGACCGCCGCACCGTGCGGAGCTCCTCGGGCCACACCGAGGAGCGCGTCGTCGTGCTCATGGACGTCACCCTGCACGGCCGCATGATGAGCGCCGAGATCACGCTCACCAACCGCGACGAGATGGGCTTCCGCATGCTCATCGGCCGCGAGGCGCTGCGCAACGGGTTCCTCGTCTCGCCGGGCGAGTCGTTCCTCGGAGGCCGCGCCCCCCGCCCGGTGCGCCGCCTCAACCGAGGGCGCTGACGCGCAGGGCGCCCTCCGAGCAGCAGCGCCGCTAGATCACGCCGTCGGAGATCGTCGTCGGGTTGCCGAAGCGGTGGTTCGTGATCGAGATCGCCTGCTCGTGCAGGAACGGCAGCAGCTCGACGCGGCCCGACGGCGTCACGGGGTGCGACCACACCGCGACATCCGGAGTTCCGCCGAGCGCCTGTGCGAGCGCCGACGCGTCGCCGCCCACGAGACGCACCCGGGATGCCCCGACGCCCTGCTCGGCGACGCGGGCGAGCCATTCGCCGTCGCCCTCGCGGACCACGCGGATGTCGCGGGCGCCGAGGATGGTGCGCACGGGCTTCGGCAGCTCGACCGCGGTCGACACCGTGAGCGGCGCCTTGGTGAGCAGGCCGGCGGCGAGGACGCGCAGCCCCTCGCCGAGGCTCGCCGCCTCGCCGATGCGCACGGCGACGGGCAGCGGTCGGTAGCGGAAGAGGTTCCGCTCGACGCCGACGCCCGAGACGTCCTTCACCGCGTTGTACTCCTCCGCCCACGCGACCTCGTCGGAGAGGGCGGAACGGCGCAGCAGGTCGAACGATTCGTAGTCGAGCGCCGACTGCGACGCCTCGATGAGCTCGGAGACCCGCTTCTCGAGGCCCCGGAGGTGCAGGGTGGTCGAGGAGGAGCCGCGCTCGGGCATCCACTCGCCGAGGCCGAACAGGTAGTTCGGCCCGCCCGCCTTCGCCCCGGCGCCGACGGCCGAGCGCTTCCAGCCGCCGAACGGCTGGCGTTGCACGATGGCGCCGGTGATGCCGCGGTTGACGTAGAGGTTGCCGGCCTCGACCTGGTCGATCCAGGTGGCGACCTCGTCGGAGTCGAGCGAGTGCAGGCCGGCGGTGAGGCCGTAGTCGACGGCGTTCTGCAGGCGGATGGCCTCGTCGAGGTCCTTCGCGTGCATGACGCCGAGCACCGGACCGAAGAACTCCGTGAGGTGGAAGTACGAGCCGGGCGCGACGCCGGCGCGGATGCCCGGCGACCAGAGGCGCCCGGTCGCGTCGAGCTGCTTGGGCTCGACGAGCCACTCCTCGCCGATGCCGAGCTGGGTGAGCGCGTGCAGCAGCTTGCCGTTCGCGGGCTCGATGATCGGACCCATCTGGCTCTGCGGGTGCTCGGGATAGCCCACTCGCAGCGACGTCGCGGCGTCGACGAGCTGGCGCCGGAACCGCTCCGACTTCGCGACCGACCCGACGAGGATCACGAGCGACGCGGCCGAGCACTTCTGCCCGGCGTGGCCGAAGGCGCTCTTCACGACGTCGGATGCCGCGAGGTCGAGGTCGGCCGACGGCGTCACGATGATCGCGTTCTTGCCGCTGGTCTCGGCGAGGAGCGGCAGGTCGGGCCGGAACGAGCGGAACAGCTGCGCGGTCTCGTACGCGCCCGTGAGGATGACGCGATCGACGGCGGGGTGCGCGACGAGCTGGCGCCCGAGCTCCCGTTCGCCGATGTCGACGAGCGCGAGCAGGTCGCGGGGGATGCCGGCCTCCCACAGGGCCTCGACCATGACCGCGCCCGAGCGCTGGGCGAGCTTCGCGGGCTTGATGACGACGCCCGAGCCCGCGGCGAGCGCGGCGAGCACGCCGCCCGCGGGGATCGCGACGGGGAAGTTCCACGGCGGGGTGACCACGGTGAGCTTCGGCGGCACGAAGACCGCGCCCTGCACGTGGTCGAGCTCTCGAGCCCGCTCGGCGTAGTAGTGCGCGAAGTCGATGGCCTCGCTGATCTCGGGGTCGGCCTCCGCGATCGTCTTGCCGGTCTCGGCGGCCATCACCTCGATGAGGCGGTCGCGGTTCGCGGCGAGCGCGATGCCCGCGCGGTGCAGCACGGCGGCGCGCTCGGCGCCGGGCAGTTCGCCCCACGCGCGGCCGCGATCGGCGGCGGTCTGGACGACGCGCTCGAGCGCGGCCTCGTCGTCGATGCGCGCGGCCGCGATGGTGTCGAGGCCGAGGCGAGACTCGGGCACCCGCGCCAGGATGCGGCGGCCCCACTCGCGGTTCGCGGCGAGGGCGGGGTCGGTGTCGGGCTCGTTGCGGAAGCCGGGGGTGACCCCGGGTCCGGCGGGCGTC
>NZ_WJSP02000214.1 GCF_009720255.1 Agromyces humi
CCCGAACGGTCCGCACGAATGAGTTGATGCTGACGTCTGTCCAGTCGGCCGGGTCGAGCCTCGTGGCGTTGATCTCGCGGCCGAGTTCCTGCTGCGCGCGGTCGAGGGCGGCGTAGAGTTCGCGTCGCTCCGGTTCTCCGACGATGAGTACGTCGATGTCGCCCGGCGGTGGGCCTTCGATGCCCGCACGGCGTGCCGCCCAGGACCCGAAGATGTAGGCCGCGTCGATGCCGGCGACGGACGCCAACTCACGTTCGAGCACTGGCTGCGGACCGTAGGTGAACTCCACGAGTTGCGTGATTGCAGGGAACAGCGGGTGCTCGCGGTTCGGGTGGTAGAGCTTCACCCGGCCGACGTCGCGGCTGTTGAGCAGGGCTGCGGATGCCAGGCGGTGCAGTTCCCGCATCACCGTAGGGCTGCTGACACCCAGCCGGCTCGCGAGCTCCGTCGTGGAGGTCTCACCGTCCGGTGAGGTGAACAGCGCAGCGAGGATCTCCCCCTGTGTGTCCGATCGGAGGATCGGCAGAAGCGCTGAAGCTGACTGTTTCATAAAACCTACTCTATCTTACGGATTATGAAACTATCATGCGCGGGTGCCCGCAAAATGGAAGTGCCGGATGGCCCTACACGACTATTCGATTGAGAAGCGTGTGGTGCGTTCCGCTCGGGCGGCGAAGAACGCTATTTCAGCATCCGTCGCGGCGTCATCATCGCCTAGCTCGCGTAATGCAAAGCGCAGCACGTCGTACGGCCCCTCGTAGAGCGCGATGGGCTCGCGGAAGCCGACGCGACGACTCCACATTTCCGGAAACCGCGCAGCATTTCCTAGGAGTGCAATTTGAGCCCACCGCACGGCCTGTTCGACCTGTCCGATCGAAAGGCATGTCGTCGCTACCAGCCACGGAAGCTCGGCAATTCCGGGATGACGAGTCATTCCTTCTGCGCAGCGCGATATCGCCTCCAATGGTCTGCCGAGCTGGAGTAGGCATTGCGCGGCGCGAAAACAAGCCCACGCGCCCTCCTCGGGCCATCCACGAAGGTCCGCACATCGCACGTACTCCTCTGAGGCCTCCGGCAGGTGCCCCAACCCGCGAAGCGTTTCAGCAAGGTAGAAGTGCCATCTCGGGTCGTCCGGGTGCAGGCTGGAGTACGCGCGCAGGAGCTTAAGGTCGCGTTCGAACTTGGTTCGAAGCTCCGCGGGAGACTTGGCTATCTCGAGGAAGGTTGCAGCGTCGAGCGTGCCACGTACCTCATCCTGGGGGAGGTAGCATTCGTGGGTTGGGCCGACAAAGCGACCTTTCGAGGGCAGTCGGAAGAGTCGTTCCTTACCGTAGGTTCCGTCGTTGGCAGTCAGTACCACGACGTCATACGCGGTGGTCGCCAACCACTCTCGGAGGTCGAGCTCGATCCGCATTCGTTCATCCGTGTCCAGCATCAGCGCCCACTGAGCACCAAGGCCGTGCGCACGTTCCAGTACCCAGTTCCGGGCAGCGGAGAAGTCACCAGTCCAAGGGAGTACGTCGGTGCAGAGGCTCCTCCCTACCGCTTCCCGCGCCACCTTCAGTGCATCGGGCTCTCCGCCAGTGTCGATTACCAGGCAAGCGTCCACATGGTCGACCACCGAGCGCAAGGCGTCTCCCAGAAGCTCTATGCGGCGACCGGCAAGCGTGACGGATACGACGTAGGGAGCGGCTGTCGGCGGTCGCCTAGAAGGGGTGATCGCCTGCGTCGCCACCAGTGCTGCCCCGTGCTGGTCCGAAGCGTCCAGGCATCGCGCGGTGCAGGAGGTTCTCCAGCCCGTTGCGAGCGAAGCTCCCGAGTTGTCTCGCGATAGAGCCCAGCGTCACCGGCAGAGCAACGTTGCCGGCCGACGCACTCACCGGGAGGTTCGTCGCGACGGCTAGGTAGCCTGGGGTGGCGAGTTGACTGTCGGGCGAGAGCCGCGGAACCCCAGTCATTGCGTACGAATTCGCACCAGAGTGGATCAGGTAGGCCGAGATTCCGTCACCCACGGGAATGGCAGAGGTCGCCAACAGCAGTGAACCCTTTGGCCCAGTGCGAAAAGGAGTCTGACCAAGCTTTTGCCGAACATTCGCCCAGCTGCCATCCAGGTTGTCGTCCCAACCTTCGGGTGGATCGACCAGCCCGAATCCTGGAACCTTCCCCGGGTCGATGCTCGTTGGCGCACCTGCTTCGTCCTCGTTGCCGGGGCCCGCCGGGTCTTTCGGCGCGGCCCCGAGAATGCGAGCCGCCAGCGCCGGGTCCACCCACATGGTGTCATCATCGTCGCGGGGTATCGTGTCCGGAGTTCCACCCGTCGATCCGGTTGAGCCCGTCGACCCGCTCGACCCCGTGGACCCTGTCGAGCTTGTCGATCCCGATGAGCCAGTCGATCCTGTCGACCCTGTAGACCCCGTGGATGCAGTGGAACCCGTTGACCCGGTGGAGGCTGTGGACCCGGTTGACCCGGTTGACCCGGTTGATCCGGTTGATCCGGTTGATCCGGTGGAAGCCGTAGCCCCCGTCGACCCTGTTGATCCGGTCGACCCTGTTGAACCTGTTGTACCTGTGGCCCCCGTCGGCCCCGCTGCATCCTTGGCCTTCTTTGCGTCCTCCGCTCGTTGAAGGTATCCGCACACGATCTGCCCAAGCGCTTGCCCGACGGCCAACCCCAGTCCGGCACCTGCCGCGGCGCCCTCCCCCGCACCCCAAGTGCCACCTGCCGCAGTGCCGGGCCCAGGGGCCACTGCAGTGCCAGCGGCGGCCCCGCCGACCGCTCCCGCGACCGCCCCGACGGTTCCTCCCGCGATACCGCCGCCGATAGCCCAGTAGCCCTGACATTCATCTTCCGTCATCGACAGCAGTTGAGCGTTGCGCGTCGCCTGTGAGGTGAGCGTATGCAAGCTCGGTGCCATGTCGTTGGATCCAATGATGCCGGCCTGGCCACCCAACGGTTTTAGGACGTCGAGCTCAGCCGGTCCAAGGAATGACAGGATCCCCCTATTCACGTCGGCGAAGGGGGACAGAGGCCGACCGCCACTGATCACGCTGCTCTGCCCGAATCGGGTCCACGTTTCCTTCGCCCGAACAGAGAGATCCTTCCGACCGGATGCGGCAGCCCAGCCTGTCATGGTGAGATAAGGCGATTCGAGGCCTACGAGCGTGGCATGCTTGTCGACTGCAGTGAGCAGGCCCTCCATCAACGAGGAACGCGCGTTGTCAGATGCGACGTGAAACTGGGCGACCGCACAGTACATGGCGTTGGAGAAGAGAGCCCGTGCGTCAGACTGCGAGATACCAGCGAGCGCCGCCTCGGACGCGGAGGTCGCGAGTCGGTGATACTCGATCAATCTGAGCCACGCTCGCCCCCCGGAGTACCACCGGATCCAGCCAGTGGTGAGAGTAATGCGTCCGGTCGCGGTAGCGAAAACGGTACTCATGTGACACCCCCCAGATGTGCGATCACTAGCACTGCCAACGGAACGGCGATCTATCGCACCCCAGATTCAGGACCATTAATACTCTCTTCGAGCAATGCCGTCCATGTTGTCCCAGCAGCTACGTGGCCAGGGTGTCTCCAAGAACCTGCACTCAAGGCGGTGAAGAGAACGAAACGGCGGCCCGAGGAAGTCCCCGGACCGCCGCCTCACATCCGCTGGCTACGCTGCAGCCTGGCGCCGCACCGGCTTCTTCACAGCCTCCTCGAGCGCCGCACGCCACAGCTTCATACCGTGCGGGTTCGAGATGAACAGCTCCACGAGCTCCTGCTTCTGACGGGGCGTGATGTCGCCGTACGGGGCGAACAGCGCCACCGTGTACTTCGACTGCTTCCCGTCCTCGAAGTCCTGGCACGCGCGGGCGATCGAACGCTCGTCACGACGCATGAACGAGGCCACAGCCTCCGCGTCCTTCCGGGCGATCCAGTTCTCAGCCGCCGGCGGCAGGTCGAAGTCAGCGGAGTACGCCGACCAGACCTGCTTCTTCGCGTCCGCGCGGGACATCTCCTTCTCCTCGACGAACTCGACGAGCTTGTCGCGCTGCGACCCGGCACCGTCGAACGAGGAATCCTGGCCGTAGCCGGTGTGGTAGGCGACCTCGTCGATGTACGAGTCTGAGAACTGGCTGGCCGAGACCGGCGAAGACAGCGTCTTCAGGTTCATGAAGCCCTTCGGCGGGCGGTGCCCGTCCTTGAACTCGCTCGACATGCGGATCTTCTCCGACAGCTCGTCGATCTCCTTGCTGGAGAGCTCCTTGCCGGACTCGTGCTGCGCCTCCTCGATCGCCTTCGCGACCAGCTTGAAGCCCTTCGCGATCTCATGACGGACGCCCGGGTTCACCTGGCGGGACGTCAGCGACGACGCGTACTGGTTGATCAGGCCACCCTGGATCGGCTTGCCGTTGTTGAACCGCACCGTGAAGTGCTCGCCGGCGTCACCGACGATGTCCTCCGTCAGCTGCGGGTTCAGGCCCACCTTCGAGACGCGGCGAGCCACCGAACGGCGGACGTCCACGTACATCGCTGCGAGAGCGGCGTGCGCGACACGGCGGTCGCCGGAGTTGATCAGCTCGGTGTAGTCGGACGGGGTGTCGACGAACACCCAACCGTTGTCGGGGTGGAGCTCGAGGACGACCTCGGCGCCCGAGTTCGTCTTGAACGTGTACTGGCCGTCCGCGGTGCGGCCCTGCAGCTCCTTCGCACGAGCGATCGCGAGAGCCTGCTTCGACGTGGTGTTGGTGGTCATGCAGGGGTAGGTGTGCGGCGAAATCCGCACTTCGGCCGAAAATCCGGGAAATTGGTCGAAATCGTCTAATCGAGCAGGGAACCGAACCGGTCCAACGGGAAGAACCGGAAGATCGCCCTGCCCTCCAACGCCTCGAACGGCACGAACGGCCCGGACTTCGAGTCCTGGTGGGCGCGTGAATCCGCGGACGCATCCCGGTTATCACCCATCACCCACAGGTGCCCGTCAGGGACCACCACCGCGAACCCGTCCGCGGACGCCTTCTCCAACGACGCCGGCAGGTACGGCTCCTCCAACGGCACACCGTTCACGGTCAACAGCCCGTCCGCCGTGCAGCACGCGACACGATCCCCGGGTAGGCCGACAACCCGTTTGATCAGCTGCCCGCCCAAGTCATGCGGGGCCAACCCGACCGCGATCATCACCGCGGTCACCGGATCGGGCCCGGACAGCTCATCGGGCAGCCACCCGCCCGGATCGCGGAACGTCACGATGTCGCCCCGTTTGACGTCCAGGATGTTCCCGGTGAGTTTCTCCACACCGACCCGGTCACCGACCGCCAACGTCGGCGCCATCGACGTGGACGGGATCACGGAGATCTCGAACACCGTCGCGCGGACCAGCATCGCGAACACGATCGCACCGACCGCCGTCGCCACGTGCAACGCCACGGACCGCGCCCGCCGCTTCGCGCGGTCACGTCGGAGCGCCTCACGGCGGGACGACGGCTGCTGCGGGCTCACACCATCGAGGCATGCGGCGTCGACCGTCAGCTCGTGCACGTGTTCAACGCACCGTCCAACGCGGCGCGCTCCGACGACGTCACCGACAACCCGTACTTCACCATCACCGCGACCTGCCGGGCAGCCCATCCGCACACAAACCCGGCGTTCGGTGGCAGCCACCCATCCGGTCCTCTGCCGGCACGAACATCCGCCTCGGCCGACGACACGGTCACCAGGTTCAAGGGATCATTCGCGAACACCGCCCGCCGCGGCACATCCCACGAGGACGCGCCAGCACCCCACGCTGACTCCAACCCCACCACCCGGACCACAGCCACCGGCTGCGGGTCCGACCCGCGGACATAGTCGAACGGCGAGCCGGTGAACGGGTCGACGAACGACCCGGACAGGACTGTGCAGCCGTCGCGTTTCGTGTCGGTGAGGTCGCGGGCGAGGATGTCGTCTCGGGTGTTGCAGCCGTTCCGGTCGACGTCGGTCCATTTGGGTCCGTATTCGGCGCGGTCGTAGCCGCTGTCGGGGGTGTCGTCGGTTGTGAGTGTGGCGAGGCCTGCTTTCGCGGACGCTTGTGTGAAGGCGAGCCCGAACGTCGGGATGGTGTCGGCTGCGTCGTCGACGGTGTCACCGCCGATGTCGGGGATCTGGTCTCCAGCTTCGGGCGTGGCGGTTGGTGCGGTGTCCGCTGCGGCGCCGGATACGGCGTTGAACGCGTCGGTGATCTCACCGCCGGTGCCGGTGGCGAAGATGAACACGACGAACGCGGCGACGCCGAGGAAGACGAGGAAGCCGCTGTTGC
>NZ_WJSP02000215.1 GCF_009720255.1 Agromyces humi
TGTCGGACTCGCCGTGGTTGATGAACACGTGCCAGCGGCGCCCGTACCGCATCATCTGGAAGTTCTTGGCGTTCTGGTTCACGTAGAACACCACGTGCAGGTCCTGGTCCTGGATCACCGGCTCGAGCCGCCTCGCGCGGCCCCACCACCTGTTCCTCGGATCGACCGCGGCGAAGATGCTCCGCGAACTGCCGGTGCCCATGATCGTGGTTCCGCGCACGACCACCCCCTGAGAGGGATCGCAATGACGCACCAACCGCAACCGCCGGCCGCACCCCTGACCGAGGCCACCGCCGCCGTCGATGGTTCGACGCACGGCATCTCGAAGAAGGGCCTGTCGGCCGGATCGGTCGGCCTGATCGGCGCGATCGTGATCGGCATCTCGTGCATCGCACCGGCCTACACGCTCACGGCGGCGCTCGGCCCGACGGTGTCCGAGGTCGGGGTGCAGGTGCCGGCGATCATCCTGGTGGGCTTCATCCCGATGCTGCTCGTGGCGTTCGGGTACCGCGAGCTCAACACGCGGATGCCCGACTCGGGCACCTCGTTCACGTGGGCGACGCGTGCGTTCGGCCCGTGGATCGGCTGGATGGCCGGCTGGGGCCTCGTCGCGGCGACGATCCTCGTGCTGTCGAACCTCGCGGGCATCGCCGTCGACTTCCTCTTCCTGCTCATCTCGCAGGTCGCCGGCAACCCCGAGATCGCCGACCTCGCGGCCAACCCGTTCATCAACGTCGGGGTGTGCCTGCTGTTCGTGCTGGGTGCCACATGGGTGTCGTACCGCGACATGCAGACCACGCAGAAGCTGCAGTACTGGCTCGTCGGATTCCAGGTCGTCGTGCTCGTGGTGTTCGCCGTCGCGGCGCTCGTCGAGGTGGCGAACGGCAACGCCTTCGATGCCACGCCCATCGAGCTCAGCTGGTTCAACCCGTTCGCCGTCGAGTCGTTCTCGTCGTTCGCGGCGGGCCTGTCGCTGTCGATCTTCATCTTCTGGGGCTGGGACGTCACGCTCACGATGAACGAGGAGACGCGCGGGTCCCACAAGACCCCCGGCCGCGCGGCGACCATCACCGTCGTCACGATCGTCGTGCTCTACCTGCTCATCGCGGTGGCGCTCATCGCCTACGCGGGCGTGGGCACCGGCGAGTACGGGCTCGGCAACCCCGACATCCAAGACAACGTGTTCTTCCACCTCGCGGGCCCGATCCTCGGCCCCCTCGCCGTGCTGGTCTCGCTCGCCGTGCTCACGAGCTCGGCCTCCTCGCTGCAGTCGACGTTCGTGTCGCCGGCGCGCACGCTGCTCGCGATGGGCCACTACGGCGCGCTCCCCGAGAAGTTCGCGTCGGTGAGCCCGCGGTTCTTCACGCCCGGCTACGCGACGATCGTCTCGGCCATCGTGGCCGCCGCCTTCTACGCGGTCATGCGCTTCCTCAGCGAGGACGTGCTGTGGGACACGATCACCGCGCTCGGCATGATGATCTGCTTCTACTACGGCATCACCGCGTTCGCGTGCGTGTGGTTCTTCCGCCGGGTCTGGTGGCGGTCGGTGCGGAACGTGTTCTTCACGCTGCTGTTCCCGCTCATCGGCGGCGTCATCCTGGCGACGCTCTTCTTCACCACGCTCATCGACAGCATGAACCCCGACTACGGCAGCGGCTCGAACGTGTTCGGCGTGGGCCTCGTGTTCGTGCTCGGTATGGCCGTGCTGCTCTCGGGCGTCGCGGTCATGCTCTGGCAGGCGTGGAAGCGGCCGGCGTTCTTCCGCGGCGAGGTGCTGTCGCGGGCGTCCGCCGAGGACTAGCCCCGCCGCCCGCCACCCTCTGCCGAGCGCCGCCCGCCGCCCCCGAGACACCCGCTCGTCGAAACCTTGTGTTCGGTGCGCGTGTCGCGACGATCCGCACCGAACACAAGGTTTTGAACGCGGCTGATCAGGCGACGGATGCCTCGGGCTCGACCTCGGGCTCGGCCTGAGCGGCATCCGGCGCCTCGTACACCGGGCGCCCCGCCACGACCGTGCGCACGACCCGCGCCTCGAGCAGCACGTCGGCGCCCTCGGTGAACGGGTCGCGGTCGAGCACCGCGAAGTCGGCGGCGAGGCCGACCGCGATGCGCCCGCGCTCGTGCTCCTCGAGGCAGCTCGCCGCGGCGTCGCGGGTGGCGTGGGCGACGGCCTCCTCGAGCGGCAGCGCGTACTCGGGGTGGTTCGCCGGGTACGACCCGTCGAGGGCCGACCGGCGCGTGGCCGCGATGTAGAGGTTGGGGAGGGCCTCGTGCGGCGCCGTCGGGGCATCCGTCGAGAAGGCCAGGAGCGCGCCCGCGTCGCGGAACTCCGTCCAGGCGAACCCGCGGTCGGCGCGCTCGTCGCCGAGCATCGCGGCCCAGTTCGCCCAGATCGCCGGATCGGCGTGCACGGGCTGCATCGACGCGGTGACCCCGAGCGCGGCCACGCGCGCCGCCGTCTCGGGGGCGGCGTACTCGAGGTGCTCGATCCGGTGGCGGCGCGGTCGGTTGCCGTTGACGGCGTGCGCGTGCTCGAGGGCGTCGAGGGCGACATCGCTGGCGAGGTCGCCGATGGCGTGCAGCGCGATCTGCAGGCCGGCGGCGTCGGCCGCGGCGACGACGGGCCTCAGCGCCTCCAGCGGCCAGATCGGCTCCGCGTTCGAGCCGTCGGCGTACGGATGCCGCATCGCGGCCGTGCACGCGTCGATCACGCCGTCGAGCACGAGCTTGATGCCCACCACCGCGAGCCAGGGGCGGTGCTCGCCGGCGAGCTCGATCGCCCGGTCGACCTGCGCGAGGTTCTCCGTCTCGTCGCCGGTGTTGCCGACGAGCCAATGCGCGAGCACTCGCATCGGCAGCGTGCCACCGCGGCGCTCGGCGGCGCGATCCAGCGCGCCGAGCGCGAGGTCGTCCAGTCCCATGTCGACGGCGCCGGTGACGCCGGCCGCGAGGTAGGCGGCGAGGGTGCGCTCCATCGCGGCGTCCCGGTCGGCGTCGGTGGTGACGCTCGAGACGTGCTCCCAGGCGTACTGCTGCGCGGCGGTCTCGAAGAGCATCCCGTTCGCCTCGCCGGCGGCGTCACGGCCGATGCGGCCGCCCATCGGATCGGGGGTGTCGCGGGTGATGCCGAGTTCGCGCAGCGCGGCGGAGTTCACCCACACCGAGTGGTAGTCGTTGGCGTCGAGGTAGACGGGCACGTCGGCGACGACCTCGTCGATCATCGCGGCAGTGGGCGCGCCGCCGGGCACCGAGTCGAACAGCCAGCCGCGTCCGAGCAGCCGCGGCGCATCGGGATCGGCGTCGCGCGCCGCTCGGAGGCGCTCCTGGATCTGCTCGAGCGTGCGGGCGTCGGTGAGGCCGACGCGGCCGAGCGCGTGGCCGGTGCCCACGAGATGGGTGTGCGCGTCGATGAAGCCGGGCAGCAACACGCGGCCGCCGAGGTCGACGGTCGTGGCATCCGGCCCTCCTGCCGCACGCGCCCCGGCGTCGGAGCCGACGAACGCGATGCGGCCGCCGTCGACGACGATCGCCTCGGCCCAGGCCGGCTCGTCGGCGGTGAAGATGCGGCCGTTGACGTGGATGGTGCGGCTCATGCGGAGACCTCCTCGGTCGTGGTGGTGGCGGGGGTGGCGGCCGCGGCGGGTGTGGCGGGTGCGGCCGCGGCTTCCTCGGTGCGCTGCAGGCGGCTCGAGACGCGGGCGACGAGGAACGCGGGCACCGCCAGCACGAAGCTCGCGATGCCGAGCACCACGGTGAACCCCTGGTAGCCGAACACCTCGACGAGGGCGGCGCCGATCACGGGCGTGAGGCTCGACCCCACGAGGTACACGGCGAGCAGTGGGCCCGACCAGCGGCCGTCGGCATCGAGGCCCGCCGACGTGGCGACGAAGTACATGAACGCGATCGCGTAGACGGTGTTCCAGACGATGAACACCACGATGAACGAGGTCGGGTCGGTGACGAGCCCCTCGACGATCTTCAGGATGCCGCCCGCGACGAGGAGGACCGCGAGGGGCACCGCCCGGCCGAGCCGGTCGCCGACGATCATGAGCAGGAACGCGCCGACGAGTCCGCCTGCGGTGGCGCCGCTGAGGGCGAGGCCGAGTCCCTCGGGGGTGAGGGCCGCCTGCTCGGCGCCCATGACGCCGGCCATGGCCCAGAGCGAGTCCTCGCTCGCCGCCCACAGCGCGAAGGTGATGAGCAGCGCGAGGCCGGCGATCGTCTCGATGCGGCGGGGGCGGCGGACGGCGGGCGACGCAGCGGATGCCGCGTGCGAAGCGGATGCCGCGAGCGGCGCGTCATCCGCCGCCCCCGTCGCCGTGGCGTGGTCGACGGCGGGCGCTGCGGGCAGCCACGCCGAGGTGAACAGCACGATGAGCGCGAACAGGGCGAGCGTGCCGAACACGTTGATCGGCGCGAGCCCGACGAGCGGCACGACGGCGAGGATGACGGTGACGACGGCGCGGTTGGCGAGGCCGTTGATGCCCGCGACGCGGTCGGGGTTGAGGAAGGCCGCGATGGCCGCGCCCGACGAGGACACCGCGCCGCCGGCGCCGAAGCCGCCGATGAGCAGGCCGGCCACGACGACGCCGGGCGCCGGGATGAGCGCGGCCGCGCCGAACCCGACCACGGAGAGGATCAGGCCGACCCGGGCGACCGTCCGTCGACGGCGTCCGGCGGAGAGCTTCGCGGTCGCGAGTCCGGTGATCGCGGTGAGCAGCAGCGCGCCGGTCACGATCCAGCTGGCGGTGAGCACGTCGGTGCCCAGCGCCGACTGCAGGGCCGAGATCATGTACGGCGAGAGGTTCACGCCGAGGTAGCCGGCGATGCCGATCCCGAAGGTGGCGATCGCAGTGGGCAGCCGCAATGGGACGCGGACGGACGGGAGGGGGTGGGACACGGGGACCTCCGGGTGCTCGGCACGGCGGTGTGCTCGACATAAACGAATGGTGTTCGTTTATTATGCAGACGTGAGCCGCATTCGGGAAGAGGCAATTTCCCGCCCGTAGGCTGACGTGGACGAAGGAGGCCCCGATGCCCAGGCCGAGGACCCCGCTGCTGTCGACCGACCGTATCGCGGATGCCGCCATGGAGCTCGTCGACGCGGGCGAGCCGTTCGGGGTCAACGCCGTCGCCCGCCGTCTCGGCGTCACGCCGTCGTCGCTCTACAACCACGTCGCCGGGCGCGACGAGATCATCGAGCTCATGCGGGGCCGCCTGGGCGAGCAGTACATGCCCCTCGAGCTCGACGGGCCGTGGGACCTCGTCGTCGAGGGGATGCTGCGCGCCGAGCGGCGCATGTACGCGGAGCATCCGTTCCTCATCCCGCTCATCGTCGGCAAGACCATCACCGACCCGACCGTCATCGCCGGCTACGACCTGCTCGCCACCGCCCTCTCCGGCGCCGGGTTCCCCGACGACGACGTGCTGGAGATCGTCGCCATCATCGACGCGTTCTCGATCGGCTTCGGACTCGACCTCGCGTCGCCCGACGAGGTCTGGCGCCCCGAGACGCCGACCCGCACCCTCGGCCGCCTCGTCCCCGGCGCGCAGCGGGGAGCGCCGCGCAGCGACCGGGCGTTCGAGTCGGGACTCGAGATGCTGCTCGACGGCCTGCGCCTGCGCCTGGCCCGCACCGAGCTCGACTGAGCTCGCCTCGAACGGAGGGAGCCGGCCGCACGCCCCTTCCGCCGCGGCATCCGCGGGGCTACCGTGAATCGGAGCGTCCGACGGCGGACGCGGGAACGGGGAATCCGCATGGCGTCGCTCGACGAGATCAAGGCCGGCCTGCCGATCGGCGACATCGCCGCGAAGCTGGGCGTCGACGAGGCGACGGCGAGGAAGGCCGTCGACGACGCGCTGCCCGCCCTGCTCGCAGGCATGGGGGCGAACGCGACCGACCCGGCCGGAGCCGCCTCGCTCGAGAAGGCGGTGAAGTCGCACGATCCGGCCCTCGTGGAGGGCGGCGTGAACCTCGCCGACGTCGACGAGGACGACGGGAGGAAGATCGTCCACAACGTGTTCGGCACCAACACCGACCAGGTCGTGCGGGCGCTCGACGCCAAGGAGTCGAAGGGCGGCGGCACCGGCGACCTCATCGGCAAGCTGCTGCCGATCCTCGCGCCCATCGTGCTCGCGTTCCTGGCGAAGCAGTTCTCGAAGAAGTCGGATTCGTCGGATGGCGCGGGCGAATCCGCGGGCGGCGGCGGCATCGGCGACGTGCTCGGCGGGCTGCTCGGTGGCGGCGCTGGCGG
>NZ_WJSP02000216.1 GCF_009720255.1 Agromyces humi
ACGCGCGCACCGAGGACTTCGGCTACCTCGCCCTGCAGACCACCCGTCCGCTCAGCGTCGCCTACGGTCTCACCGACTCCCCCATCGCCCAGGCCACATGGATCGTCGAGAAGTTCCAGGAGTGGACCGACCCTGCACGCGACCTGCCCGAGGATGCCGTCGACCTCGACGACCTGCTCACCCTCATCTCCGTGTCGTGGTTCGGCGGCGCCGGCGACGGAGCCGCCAACCTGCTCTACGAGGCCGCGCACGCGCAGGTCGCGTGGGGACGCCACCACGACCGGCCGCAGGGCATCACCGCGTTCGGCGACGAGCCGCTCATGCGGCGCATCCTCGACGCCGACGGCCACCTCGCGTTCTGGAACGAGCACCGGCACGGCGGGCACTTCCCGGCGATGGAGGCGCCCGACGACCTCGTCGGCGACATCCGGAGCTGCTTCGCGAGGCTGCTCACGGTGTGACGGGGGGCCTCGAAGGCTCACGGATGCTGCGGCTGCTCCTTCTCGGCGCGACCGGCGGGCTCGAGCTGGAACGTCGAATGGGCCACGTCGAAGTGCTCGGAGAGGCATCCGCCGAGCTCGTCGAGGAGCGCACCCGCGCGACCGGATTCGAACACGTCGGCGTCGACCTCGACGTGGGCGCTGAACACCGGCGACCCCGAGGTGATCTGCCAGACGTGCACGTCGTGCACCGCCACCACGCCGGCCGTGCCGAGCAGGTGCTCGCGGATCTCGGCCACGTCCGTGTCGGCGGGGGCCGACTCGAAGAGCACGTGCATGACGTCGCGCAGCAGCATGAGCGCGCGCGGCACGATGAGCACGGCGATGACCATCGACGCGATGGGGTCGGCCGCGTCGAACCCGGTGGTGACGATGACGACGGCCGCGATGATGACGAGCCCCGAGCCGATGAGGTCGCCGAGCACCTCGAGGTAGGCGCCGCGCAGGTTGATCGAGTCCTCGGCGCCGGCGCGGAGCACCAGCATGGCCGCGAGGTTGGCCAGCAGGCCCAGCACCGCGATGACGAGCATCACCCCGCCACGCACCTCGTGCGCCTCGCCCTCGGCGCCCGACACCAGCCGACCGATCGCCGAGACCAGCACGGTGACGGCCACGACGATGAGGATGACGCCGTTCACGAGGGCGCCGAGCACCTCTGCGCGACGGTACCCGTACGTCTGCCGGTCGGTCGCCGGCCGGGCGGCGACCGTCGCCGCCACGAGCGCGACCACGAGACCGATGAGGTCGCTCGCCATGTGCCCCGCGTCGGCGAGCAGCGAGAGCGAGCCGCTGAGCACGCCGCCCACGACCTGCACGACGAGGAACGCGCCGATGATCGCGATCGCCACCAGCAGCCTGGTGCGGTTCGCGGTCGCGCCGTGTGCCTGCGCGTGATCGTGGGTGTGTGCCATCACCTCAAGGGTAGGCGCGGATGCCGGGTGCGGCTCCTGATGGGAATGAGTCCCCTTCTCAGGCGAGCCGCGTTCTCAGTCCAGCCCGGTGCGGAACCCCTCCCGCCAGCTCGGATGGCGCAGCTCCCACCCGAGCTCGCGCTTGGCCTTGGCGTTCGAGGAGCCGCGGATCTCGGTCATCATCGAGACGCCGTGCTCGCCGATGAGCGCGCGGGCCACGAGCGCGGGCACGTGCAGCGGCGGCCTGGCGCCGCTGATCCGGGCGAGCTCCGGCAGCCACTCCGAGACCGGGGCCGGATCGTCGTCGACGACGTTGTAGAGGCCGGGGGCGCCGCGGGTGACGGCCAGGGCCGTGGCGGATGCGGCGTCGTCGACGTGCACGAACGACCAGACTCCCGTGCCGGCGCCGACGAGCGGCAGCTTGCGGGCCCGGACCATCTCCAGCATCGCGCCGCCCCGGCCGATGGCGTTGCCGGGGCCGTACAGGTTGCCGTAGCGGAGCACGAGCCCCGCGGCATCCGTGGTGGCCTGCTCGACGTGCCGGATCGCGGCGATCGACTGCCGTGACGCGGCGGTCGGCGCCGGGTCGAGCGGGTCCTCCTCCGTCTTGACCGGGCCGCCGGTGCGCTCATTGGGCCAGCCCGTGTAGCTCTGCGCGATGAACCGCCCGACCCCCGCCTCGCGTGCGGCGGCGAGCAGGTGGTCGGTGCCGAGGGTGCGCAGCGCGTTGGTCGCGGCGAACTCCTCGTCGAAGTGCTTGACGTCGCCCTCCATGGCGCTGAGCCCGGTGAGCTCGTGCACGAGCACGTCGGGGCGGGCCTCGAGCACGGTGGCGCGCACGGATGCCGCGTCGAGGGCGTCCATGACCACCCCCGTCGCCCCGTCCGCCTCGATGTCGGCGAGGCGATTGCGCCTCCGCGACGTGCCGACGACCTCGTGGCCCGCGGCCACGAGCAGCGGCACCAACCTGGATCCCACGGCGCCCGTGGCGCCGGCGATGAAGACTCGCATGTGTGCATCCCTTCCTGTCACCCCCTCCGACGGATCGGTCACCCGGTCTGTGACAGGAGGCGGCAGATCTGCATGGAACCTCCCCGATCGGCCTGTGCCATGCTCGGGGCATGCCCTCCTCGACCGCGGAGCTCGGCGAGCTCCGGCCCCTCATGTTCTCGATCGCGTATCGCATGCTCGGCAGCGTGTCGGACGCTGAGGACGTCGTGCAGGAGGCGTCGCTGCGCCTCCACGAGCGGTCGCGGTCGGGCGAGCCGATCGAGCGGCCCGAGGCGTTCGCGTCGACCGTCGCGACGCGGCTGGCGATCGACGCACTGCGTTCGGCGCGCCGCCGTCACGAGGTGTACCTGGGAACCTGGCTGCCCGAGCCCCTGCCCGACGACGACCAGGATCCGGCGCACCGCGTCGAACGCGACGAGACCCTCTCGTTCGCGTTCCTCGCGGTGCTCGAGCGGCTCGGACCGGTCGAACGCGCCGTGTTCCTGCTGCGCGAGGTCTTCGTGATGGACTACGCCGAGATCGCCGCGATCGTCGAACGCGACGAGGCCGCCTGCCGGCAGATCCTGCACCGGGCGCGGGCGCGCATCGCCGACGGACGGCCACGTTCGCAGACGGATGCCGCGCGCGACGCCGCGCTCCTCGACACCTTCTTCTCGGCGCTCGAGGCCGGGGATGTCGACGCGCTCGCCGGCGTCCTGGCCGAGGACGTGGCGTTCTACGCCGATGGCGGCGGCAAGGCATGGACCGTTGCCCGGCGCGTCGACAGCAGGTCCGCGGTCTCGGCCATGTGATCGTCGACGACAAGGACAAGATCACCGGCGACAACCGACGGCCGGTTCTTCGTGGCCTGCACCCTGGTCGGCACTTCGACGGAGACCCCTACGTGCCGGGCAATGCGGACCGGGCCGAGGTCGCCGACCAGGTCCGGCAGTCGACGGGCGTGTTCCTCGGCGGGGGCGACCAGATGCGGTACGTCCGCACGCTGCTCGACTGCGCGGGAGCACCGGCCGACGAGGCCTACAGCCGGTGCGCCGACACGCCCGTGCTCAGTGCCGTCCGGGACGTGCTCGCCGCCGACGGCGTCGTCGCCGGGGTCAGCGCAGGCCTGACGATCCAGCAGGGCGCCGACATGGTGACGGGCGGAGAGTCCTACCAGGCGTGGCGGGACGGCGGCTCCCCGGGGTACCTCGACGACCCGACCGCCCTCGCATCGCTCCCGTTCGGCGGCTTCGGCTTCTTCCAGGAGGCCCTGCTCGACAGCCACTTCGGCACCTGGGGCCGGCAGGCACGCATGATCAGGCTCGCGGACGACACGCACCACCGCCGGATCCTCGGCGTCGACGAGACGACCGCCCTCGCCTATGACCGCTCCACGCGCATCGGGCAGGTGATCGGCGAAGCCGGCGCATCCGTGATCGACGTCGACCCCAGCGACGTGCGCGGGCAGACCGCACGCGACGTGCGCTGGACCCGGCTCGTCGCCGGCGACGCCTACGACTTCGCCCGCGGCACGGTGGTCCCCGGCGCCGAGCGGAGGACCGCACCGGGAACCGGCGCCGGACCGGCGGAGGCCGCGGACGTCTGGGACTCGATCGACGGGCCGGGCAACTCGAGCTCCCTCACCGATCTGGCCACCGCGCTCGTCGCCTCCTCGGCGACGACAGCCTCGGGCACGACCTTCGAGGCCGCACCGCGGTTCCGCACGACCCTGACGCGTGACCGCGCGACGAGCTGGTGGCCGACCGGCGGGTTCGACCAGCTGCGGGTCGACATCGGCGCCGAGTGAGTGACGGCCGTTCGCCGCGACGGCCCCCGAGCCGATGCTCAGGTCGTCGCGGCGAACGGCACGCTCCCCGCGCTGCAGTACGAGCCCGGGCTGTGCACGAGGTGCGCGATGCGGAGCTCCTCGTCGTGATCGTCGCCCATCACGGGCGCGAGCCCCGGCGCGACGTTCCACGAGAACTGCGGTGCATCCGGATTCGCGCGTTCGTGCTCCCCCAACGCGACGGGCAGCAGCCGCAGTCGCCGGTCGACCCACTCGGCATCCCACGGGCCCTCGTCCGCGATCTGCTCGGCGGCGCGGAACTCGTAGTAGATCGTGCGGCGCAGCCGGTTGCCGGTCACCGCCTCCGACCCGTGCACGACCATCACGTCGTGCACGAGGACATCGCCGGGTTCGAGCTCGACCTGGATCACGCCCGGCGCATCCCACCCGTACTCCTCCTGGAGCTGGCAGACGTCGACCGGGGCGAGGTGCGAGCCGGGTGCCACGCGCAGCGCGCCCTCGC
This sequence comes from Agromyces humi, assembly GCF_009720255.1. Classification (GTDB taxonomy): domain Bacteria; phylum Actinomycetota; class Actinomycetes; order Actinomycetales; family Microbacteriaceae; genus Agromyces; species Agromyces humi. The sequence continues at coordinate 4,711 of NZ_WJSP02000216.1, forward strand.
CGGCGCGGGACGCGTCGAGGTAGACGTCGACGTTGAAGATGCGGTGGGTGCGCGGGTGCACCGCATCCTGGTGCCAGTCGATGGCGGCGCCGTCGCCCTCGTCCTTGAAGACGAGCGACTCATAGGTGGGCACGAGGTTCGGCCCGGCCAGGCTCTGGCGATGCCGAGCACGGCCGGACTCCCGAGCAGCTCCAGCGACGCGGCGCGTCCCTTGCCGTGCAGGTAGTCGACGCGGAACATGCGGCGCTCCCCGCCGCGCGTGGCCCATTGGTAGTCGGATGCCGCGGGGTCCTGCTCGTCGAGGGCTCGACCGTCGGCGATCCACCCGTCGGCCGCGGCTCGCAGGCGTTCGAGCAGTGGTGCGGGGATGCGGCCGCGCAGCACGAGGTATCCCTGGGTATCGAACTGCTCGATCTGCTCGGGCGTGAGGTGGTACGCGCGCGGCGTGACGAGTTCCGCCTGCCGCGGGCGGGCGTGGACGGTCTGGCTCATGGGGGTCTCCTTCGTCGAAGTGGAGCGGTCGATATCGACGTTAGATCGGAGGATCACGCGGTTCTTCCGGTCTGAGGTGCAAGAATTCCGGAATGCTCAGGTCTTCGTTCGGGCTCGCGTGCTGGCAGGGCGAGGCGGGTCCGATGACGGTGGCGCACCGCCACGACGACGTCGAGTTCAACCTCGCCACCGTGGACCTCGAGTACCTCGTCGACGGCCGGCCGTTCTCGATCCCGGCCGGGCGGCTCGCGGTGTTCTGGGCGGCGAGGCCGCATCAGCTCGTGAGCGCGACCGGCAGCCAGGTGGTGACCTGGCTCACGGTCCCGCTCGACCGCGTGCTGGGGTGGGGGCTCTCGCGTCGCTTCGTCGAGCGGATACTCGCCGGTGAGTTCGCGCTCCTCGACCACGACGGGGCGCTCGGCCTCGGCGATCGCGTCCCCGGTTGGCAGGCGGAGCTGGCCGGCGACGACGACGAGCACCGCACGGCCGTCCTCGAGATCGAGGCGTTCACCCGGCGCGTGGCTCGAGCGACGTCGGCGGATGCCGCTGCGAACGCCGCGGCATCCGGATCCGGCGTCCGCCCCCAGGCTGCGGCGATGGCCGCGTGGATCTCGGAGCACGCGCACGAGGAGGTGCGCGTGCCGGAGGTCGCACGCCAGGTGCACCTGCATCCGCAGTACGCGATGGCCGTGTTCCGCGACGCCCTCGGCATCACGATCGGCGAGTACCTGACGCAGTGCCGCATCGCCCGTGCACAGCACCTGCTGCTCGCGACGACGATGCCGGTTCCCGAGGTGGGATTCGCGTCGGGCTTCCGCTCGCAGAGCCAGTTCTACGCCCGCTTCCGCGAGCGATGCGGTGAGCCGCCGGCCGCGTATCGACGCCGATTGGGCAGCGCGGCCGGCTGACCCGGGTCAGGCCGAGTCGCGCCAGACGATCTCGGTGTCGAGGAGGAGGCCGCTCGTGTCGACGTCGCCCCGGAGGCGATCGAGCACGAGGGCGGCCGCGCGGCTGCCGAGCACGGCGGCAGGCTGCCGCACCGTCGAG
>NZ_WJSP02000217.1 GCF_009720255.1 Agromyces humi
ATCCTCGACGGCGAGTGCTCGCTGCACCACCAGGCCTCGTTCTACGAGACCTTCTGGAACCCCGAGGGCGGTGACGAGGTGAAGGTCGCCTCCGACGGCGACGTGTTCGGCTTCCTGCTCCCGCCGGTCGTCGCCGAAGATCTGGTCGAAGTTCTCGTCCCAGTCCTCGGTGAAGAACAGGGTGTGGTGCAGCAGCCCGGGGAGGGCTCCACGCACGCCGAGCATGGCGAGCACCGCGCCGGGGCCGGAGGTGCGCCGGTCCCACCAGGTCTCGGGATAGGTCTGCGCCCGGCGCGGCAGCAGCTCGGTCTCGGTGTGGTGCAGGTCGGCCGCGGACACGACGCGGTGCGCGGGCACGCGCCGGGAGTGGCCCGCGGCATCCGTCACGCGGACGCCGGTGACCGACGGCGTCGAGTCGTCGGTGAGCTCGATGGCCTCCACCTCGGCACCGGTCAGGATCTCGACCCCGGCCGCTTCGGCGATCGCGGCGATGCGCGCGATGACGGTGCCGAACCCGCCCTGGGGGTACAGCACGCCCTGTTCGAGGTCCATGTGGCTCATGAGGTGGTACATCGCGGGCGCCGACGACGGCGAGGCGCCGAGGAAGACGGCCGGGTACCCAAGCACCTGCTGCAGGCGCCGGTCGTGCACTGCACGGGCCGCGAACCGGTCGAGGGGCGTCGCCAGCAGGCGGGCCAGGCGAACCGCGCCCCCGAGCACCTCGGGCGCGGCGAATCCCCGCACGTCGTCGAAGTTCGTGTAGAGGAAGCGGCGCCGCGCGATGTCATAGGTCGAGGCGGCCGAGTCGAGGTATCGCTCGAGTGCGGCACCCGCACCGGGCTCCACCGACTCGAAGAGCGCCACGTTCTCGGCGCGGGAGGCGCGGAGGTCGAGCGGGGCGTCGTACCCGTCGCCGTAGACGCGGTAGCCCGGATCGAGCGGCGTGAGGTCGAGCTGCTCGGCGGCCGTGGTGCCGAAGAGGCGGAAGAAGTGGTCGAACACCTCTGGCATGAGGTACCACGACGGACCGGTGTCGAACCGGAAGCCGCGTCGTTCCCAGGTGCCCGCGCGCCCGGCGCCTCAGCTGCTGAAGCGGATGCCGGCGACGCGCATGACGCCGTCCTCCACCCTGACGATGCAGCGCACCTGCACGCGCTGTTCGCTGCCGTCGTCGTCGCGATACGACACCGATCCCTGCGTTCGGTACTCGTCGTCGGTGACGCGCTCGACCTCGGAGAACAGCGGCATCTCCCGCGCGGCCGCGCCACGCTGCTCGAGCTCCAGGCGCATGCCGGACAGGCAGAGGGCCCTGGCCTCGGCGAGCGGGTCCTTCGGCTGGGACGCGACGACGACCGCCGCCGTGCCGCCGAGGACGAGGACCAGGAGCACGACGGGCCCCGCGATGCGCAGCCAGAGCGGCAGGCGCATGAACCACCCCTGCTGCCGCGGCGCAGGATCGACAGCCGCGGTCTGGTCCGACGAGGGCTCCATGGGTCGAATGCTACTCGCCGGCCCGCGCGGCGGGGAGGCCCGACCGGCTGAGCTCAGCCGAGCCCGCAGCGCTCGCCGTAGTAGGCGTACAGCTCCGCCTTGAGGCCGTCGCTCGACGGTACGTCGAGGCGCCCGGCGCGGCCGTCGCTCGCCGCGATCTCGAACGGCAGGATGGTGCCGCGCTTGTCGTCGGCGATCGCGTGCGCGTCGCACCGCGCCGGGCGCACCGGCAGGCTGAGGGTCATCGGGGCGGCCCCTGCGGCCACGTCGACGCCGAGCGTCCAGTCGATGCCGTCCTCGGCGTTCAGCAGCGTCGTCCCGTAGATCCGCTCGATGCGCATGGTCGTGTCGCCGGATGCCACGGGCTCGACGACGACGTCGATGAACGCCCGCCGATCGGCCCCCGTACCGGTGGAGCGGAGGTGCTCGGGCATCACGATCATCGCCACGTCGGCGACCGACTCGGCAAGGCAGTCCGCGGCGTTCACGCGCGCCACGGTGTCGAACGGGTCGTCGGCGGTCAGGGCGCCCGAGGCCGTGCGGGAGTCGGTGGGGTCGTCGCCCTCGACCACGGTACGCCAGTCGAACGTCACCACCACCGGGCCGGGCTCGTCGTCGCAGCGGCTGGCCGGCAGGTCGAGACGGATGTCGAGCGCGCCGCCGGCGGCCACCTCGAACGGCTCCGTGCGCACGAGGCCGTCGTCGAGGCTCGGCGTCTCGACCACGAAGCCGTCGACGGCCACGTCGTGGTCGCCGTCGTTCTCGAACCGCACCACGAGCCGGTGGCCGACGACGTCGAGCCGACCCTGCTTGACCGACACCGAGAGGCCGTCGGGCGTCGAGGGCGTCGCGGGCGTCGGTGATCCGGCGGTCGGGGCGCACGCCGCGAGGGGGAGCGACACGGCGACGGCGGTGCCGAGGAGCGCGATCATGCGGGGAAGGCGGCGGCGTGGCATCCGACCCACCTCAGCTCACCGCACCGAGACGTCGAGGCGACGGCCACCGAGTGAACGCGGCAGCGCCGCCAGCTGCGCCGCGACCTGCTCGATCGCGCGGGCGGCGGGGTCGTCGGGGGCCGAGACGACGACGGGGGTGCCCGCATCGCCGCCCTGTCGCAGCGCGATGCTCAGCGGCACGCTCGCGAGCAGGGGAACGGGGGCGTCCTGTCCCTCGGACAGGCGATCGGCGACGAGCGCGCCGCCGCCCGAGCCGAAGAGCTCGACCACGCCATCGGGTCCGGCGAAGCCGGCCATGTTCTCGACCACGCCGACGATCCGCTGGCCGGTCTGCCGGGCCACCACGCCCGACCGCTCGGCGACGTCGGCCGCGGCGGGCTGCGGGGTCGTGACCACCACGACCTCGGCGTTCGGCAGCAGCTGCCCGAGGGAGATGGCGACGTCGCCGGTGCCGGGCGGCAGGTCGACGAGGAGCACGTCGAGGTCGCCGAAGTACACGTCGGTGAGGAACTGGTTCAGGGTGCGGTGCAGCATCGGGCCCCGCCAGGCCACGGCGACGGATGACGCGCGACCGCCCGGTTCGGTCGGCTCGACGAACATGCCGATCGAGATGACCTTCACGCCGTGCGCGACGGGCGGCAGGATCATCTCGTCGACGCGGGTCGGACGGGCGGCATTGCCGTGGTCGTCGACGAGCCCGAGCAGCCCCGGGATCGAGAAGCCGTGCACGTCGGCGTCGACGAGGCCGACCGAGAGGCCGCGGGCGGCGAGCGCCACGGCGAGGTTCGCGGTGATGGTGGACTTGCCGACACCCCCCTTGCCGCTCGTGATGGCGATGACCCGGGTGAGGCTGCCCGGTCCGAACGGATTCGTGCGCGCTGCCCGGCCGCCGCGGAGCCGCTCGGTGAGGGCGGCCCGCTGCTCGGGCGTCATCACCGAGAGGGTCACCTCGGCGCGCCCGGCACCGACGACGGTCTCAGCCGCCTGCAGCACGTCGCGTTCGATGCGGTCGGCTGCGGGGCATCCGACGATCGTCAGCCTGATCACGACGTGCACGCGCCCGTCGTCGTCGGCTCGCACGGACTCGACCATGTCGAGCTCGGTGATCGGGCGTCGGATCTCGGGGTCGATGACCGAGGCGAGCGCGGCCAGCACCGACGATGCGAGGGCATCCGCCGGGGCGGGCGGCGCGGCGCCGTCAGGACGCGGCATGCTCCCGCTCCTCCTCGTCTTTGCGGTCGAGCTCCTCGAGCATGGCGCGCAGCTCCGAGCGGATGAAGTCCTTCGTCGCCACGTCGCGCATCGCGAGGCGGAGGGCGACGACCTCGCGTGCGAGGTACTCCGTGTCGGCGAGGTTTCGCTCCGCGCGCTGGCGGTCCTGCTCGATCTGCACTCGGTCGCGGTCGTCCTGGCGGTTCTGTGCGAGGAGGATCAGCGGGGCGGCGTACGACGCCTGCAGGCTGAGCACGAGCGTGAGCGCCGTGAATCCGATCGCGATCGAGTCGAAGCGCAGGTGCTCGGGCGCGAACGTGTTCCACGCCATCCAGGAGATGGCGAACACCGAGAGCCCGAGCAGGAAGCCCGGCGTGCCCATGCCTCGCGCCACCCACTCCGTGAAGCGGCCGAACCGGTCGCTGTCACCCGATCCGCGGAAGGACACGGATCGGCGCGTGCCTTTCGGGGTGTCGAACCGGCGGTCCTCGACGTCAACGCGTGCCATCTCCTGCCCTCCTTCCGTTCGGGATCGGGATGCTGCCCGTGGTCAGCTGGGAGCGTGCCGCCGCCCGGCGGCCCACATCGGTCTCGTCGTCGGGGTGACTTCGCCAGTCATCGGGCAGGAGGTAGTCGAGTACGTCGTCAATCGTCACCACCCCGACGAGTCGGTGCTTCTCGTCGACCACCGGCACCGAGACGAGGTCGTAGCTCGCGAGGATGCGACTGACCTCGGCGGCGGAGGTGTCGGCGCGGACGGGCTCGAGCCCCTGGTCGATCAGGGTGCCGAGTCGCTCGTGCGGCGGGTAGCGCAGCATCCGCTGGAAGTGCACGATGCCGAGGAACCGGCCGGTCGGCGGCTCGTACGGCGGGAGCGTGACGCACACCGCCGCCCCGAGCGCCGGCGGAAGGTCGTGGCGCCGGATGAGCGCGAGGCCCTCGGCGACGGTGGCGTCGGCCGACACGATGATCGGCTCGGTCGTCATGAGGCCGCCGGCGGTGTCGGGGCCGTAGGAGAGGAGGAACCGCACGTCGTCGGCCTCCTCGGGCTCCATGAGCTCGAGCAGGTGCTCGCCGCGCTCCTCGGGGAGCTGCGCGATGAGGTCGGCGGCGTCGTCGGGCTGCATGTGGTCGAGCACGTCGGCGGCGCGGTCGTCGCCGAGGCCCGAGAGGATCTCGACCTGGTCGGACTCGGGCATCTCCTCGAGCACGTCGGCGAGCCGGTCGTCGGAGAGCTCCTCGGCGACCTCCTGCCGCCGCTGCACGGGGAGGTCGAGGAGGGTGTTGGCGAGGTCGGCGGGCTTCAGCTCGGAGTAGGTGGCGATGAGCTGCTCGGCCGACTGCGCCTCGCCGCTCGCGTTCAGCTCACGGACCTCGCGCCACGTGACGTACGCCGACTGGCCCTTGGAGAACGGCGACGCGCCCTTGGGACGCCGCACGAAGAGCTGGTCGACCTCCCACTCGCCCGGCTCCTTCTCCTCGATCGCGACATCCTCGATCGTGGCCTCGCCGGAGCCGTCGTTGAAGACGACCTTGCGGCCGAGCATCTCGGCGATGACGCGCACCTCGCCGCCGCGCTGCTCGAAGCGACGGAGGTTGATGAGCCCGGTGGTGATGATCTGCCCGCCGCCGATGGAGGTGACCCGCCCGATCGACACGAACACGCGACGCTTGCCCGGGATCTCGACGATGAGGCCGACCACGCGCGGAGGGTCGCTCTTGCGGTACACGACGAGGACGTCGCGCACCTTGCCGACCCGATCCCCGGCGGGGTCGAAGACGGCGCACCCGGCGAGTCGGGCGACGAAGACTCTCGTGGCGCTCACGCTACCAACTTAGCCCCCGGAGCCGGGATCCAGGCCCTCCCGGTGGCCTCCCGGCGGCTGCGCGGGGGCGCGTGGGAGAATGACGGGGTGAGCTCACCTTCCCCGTTCGGCGGCCGCACGGCGCGCACGTTCCCGACCCTCCCCAAGGGCGAGACCGTTGCGACCTTCGAGACCTATCCCGAGGCGCAGGCGGCGGTCGACCGGCTGGCGAAAGCGGAGTTCCCGGTCAAGGAGCTCGCGATCGTCGGCACCGACCTCACGAGCGTCGAGCGCATCACCGGCACCCTCAGCTGGGGTCGCGCCGCGGGCGCGGGCGCCATCTCGGGCGCGTGGTTCGGCACGTTCCTGGGGCTGCTGTTCTTCATCTTCGCGCCCTCGGGCGCCACGCTCGGCATCCTGGGTTCCGCGGTGCTCATCGGCGCCGGCTTCGGCATGATCTTCAGCGTCGTCTCGTACTCGGTAAATCGGCGCCGGCGCGACTTCACCTCGGTGAACCAGGTGCTCGCCACCCGCTACGCGATCATCGCCGAGTCCGCCCATGTCGAGCGCGCACGATCGGTGCTCGGCGTGGACGCACCGGTCGCGACCCCGTCCCGGCCGCCCGTCGTGCCGGCCTCCTCGCCGACGAGCGGTCGTCCGATGAGCTACGGCGAGGCGACGGATGCCGATACCCGACTGGGTCGGTGGCATCTCACGGTTCCTGCAGGCACCGACCCAGCTCCGGCCCGCCCGGTACTCCCCGAAGGTCGCCAAG
>NZ_WJSP02000218.1 GCF_009720255.1 Agromyces humi
AGTCGGTGGATCCACTCGGTGCTGGTAGAAGAGGTCGATCGTGTCGACCTTCAGGCGCTGCAGCGTGAAGCGGGGAAACGGGCTTGAACGGAATCTACGAAACTCGACGGGTACTGGTGACGGGGGGAACCGGCTCGTTCGGCCATACCGTGGCGGAACGCATGCTGGGCCTCGGTGTCGCGCAGTCGCCCGCCGCCGACGCCTTCGGCATGTGCGGGCGCCTTCAGACCTACCGCACCGACCCCATGGAGGAGCCCCATGCCTGAGCACCCCCCGCTGCGCGCCTCGATCGTCGGCACCGGCGCCATCGCCAACGCGCACGCCGAAGCCATTGCCGCCACCGCTGACGCCGAGCTCGTCGCCGTCGTCGACCGCGACCCCGAGCTCGCTCGCGCCTTCGCCGAGCGTTGGGGCGTGCCGTCGACCGCAGCATCGCTCGAAGCGCTGCTCGCCGACGGCGGCATCGACGTGCTGCACGTCTGCACCCCGCCGGGCGTGCACGCCGAGCAGGCGATCGCCGCCCTCGACGCGGGCGTGCACGTGGTCTGCGAGAAGCCGGCCGCGCTCTCGCTCGACCAGCTCGACGCGATGACGGATGCCGCGGCGCGCAACGACCGCCGCCTCGCGGTCGTGTTCCAGCAGCGCACCGGCTCGGCCGCGGCGCACGTGCGCGGCCTCCTCGACTCGGGCGCGCTCGGGCGGCCGCTCGTCGCGACGTGCCAGACGCTGTGGTTCAGGGACCCGGCCTACTTCGAGGTGCCGTGGCGCGGCAAGTGGGCGACGGAGGGCGGTGGCCCGACGCTCGGGCTCGGCATCCACCAGATCGACCTGCTCGCGTGGCTGCTCGGCGACTGGGCGAGCGTGCAGGGCCAGCTCTGGCGCCTCGACCGCGAGACGCAGATGGAGGACGTCTCGACGGCGGTCGTCTCGTTCGCCGGCGGCGCCGTGGCCTCCGTCATCACCAGCGCACTGTCGCCGCGCGAGACGAGCTCGATCCGCATCGACACCGAGCTCGCGACCGTGACGGTCGACCACCTCTACGGGCACGGGCACGAGCACTGGCGCATCACCCCGGCGCCGCACGTCGACGCCGAGACGGCCGCCGCGTGGGCGCTTCCCGAGCTCGAGGAGGCGAGCGGGCACGGGCCGCTCGTGCGCGACATCTACACGGCGCTGCAGTCGGGCGCGCCACTGCCGTCGACCGCGTCGGACGCCGCCCGCTCGTTCGAGATCGTCACCGCGATCTACTCCTCGGCGGCTTCGGGCGCGCTGGTCACTCCCGACACCCTGCGCGACGACGCCGACCGGCGGCGGAGCCTCGAGAGCCCCATCACCGATCTGCGCCGGGGCTGAGGGGGATGGCCGCCGAGGCAGTCGACGACGCGCTGTTCCACGACCCCGTGCACGACGGCGCGACCGACCCGACCGTGATCCGCCACCGCGACACGGGGGAGTGGTGGATGTTCTACACCCAGCGCCGCGCGACGGTCGATGAGCCGGGCGTCGCGTGGGTGCACGGGTCGCGCATCGGGGTGGCACGGTCGCACGACGGCCTCGCCTGGCGGTACGACGGCACCGTTGCGGGCCTCGAATCGGGTGCCGGTGCCGAGACGCACTGGGCGCCCGAGGTGATCGACGACGGCGACCGCTACCGCATGTACCTCACCGTGATCGAGGGCATCCCCGACCGCTGGGAAGGGCACGCACGCCGCATCGTCGAATACGTCAGCGACGACCTCGAACGCTGGTCGGCGGTCGGCGAGATCCCGTTGAGCTCCGATCGGGTCATCGACGCCTGCGTGGCACGCTGCCCCGACGGGCGGTGGCGACTCTGGTACAAGGACGAAGCCGATGACTCGACGACCTGGGTCGCGGTGAGCGACGACCTGTCGGCGTGGCAGGTGGAGGGCCGAGCCATCGGGGGGCGGCCCCACGAGGGTCCCAACGTCTTCGAGCTCGGCGGCTGGTGGTGGATGCTCGTCGACGAGTGGCGCGGCATGGGCGTGCACCGCTCGCGCGACGCCGTGACGTGGGAGCGGCAGGGCGGCCCCGACGACGTGATCCTCGGCGACCCCGGCTCGAGGGTCGGCGACGCGACGTTCGGCCGGCACGGCGACGTGGTCGTCGACGGCGCTCGGGCCGTGCTGTACTACTTCACGCACCCGCACTGGGACGGCTCGGAGCTCGGCTCGAGCGACGCCGCTGCGGCTCGGCTCAGCGCGGTGTTCTCGGCGCCGCTGCGAGTCGTGGACGATCGGCTCGAGTGCGACCGCGACGCCGCCCCGATGGAAACACCGCCTGAACAGGGATTCCTACCGGAGTGAATCGGCGTCGCCGCGGCATCCGATAACGAATTGAAACGATTTTCTGGATTCGGTTGACCCACCTGCCCGCCTGGGCTATCTTTGGGGAAGCGCTTTCCCATGGCGTGACATGCACCAGGCAGACAGAGACGTTTTCATCCCGGGAGGACAACGATGTTCAACATTCGCAAGCGCCGCATGGCGGCCGCAGCAGCGGCGATCGCCGCGAGCGCGGCACTCGTGCTGACGGGCTGCTCGGGTGGCAGTGGCGGCGAAGAGGCGGCCGCGACGTACGATCCCGACGAGAAGGTCACCCTGAACCTGGCCTTCTGGGGCAACGACGTGCGTGCGGCCCTCTACGACGAGGCCATCGCGGCCTTCAACGAGGAGTACCCGAACATCACCGTCAACTCCTCGTTCCTCGGGTTCCCCGAGTTCTGGGAGAAGCGCCAGACCGAGGCGGCCGGCGGCGGCCTTCCCGACGTCATGCAGTTCGACTACTCGTACCTGCGGCAGTACTCGGAGAACGGCCTCCTGCTCGATCTCGAGCCCTACCTCGGCAACATCATCGACACCGAGCCCCTCGCCGAGAACATCCTGCAGATCGGCGTCGTCGACGGCGAGACCACCGGCATCCCGACCTCCACCAACGCGTGGGGCCTCTTCACGAACCCGAAGCTGCTGGAGCAGGTCGGCGTCGAGGAGTTCGAGGGCGGCGACTGGCAGGACTACTCCGACTGGATGGCCGAGGTCAGCGAGGCCGGCGGCGGAGCGCTCTGGGGCGGCACCGACTACACCGGCCGCATCCAGAACTTCGAGATCCAGCAGCGCGCGAAGGGCGAGGACCTCTTCACCGAAGACGGTGAGCCCAACTTCACCGAGAAGGACCTCGCCGCGTTCTGGGAGCAGGGCGAGGACGTGCGCGCCAACACCATCCCGCAGCAGCGGCTCGAGGAGATCTACCCGGTCTCCGGCTTCGACGCCGCGCTCACCACGAGCGAGCTGACCTGGGACAACTTCGGCGCCGGCTACCTCGGCAACCTCGGCGAGGGCTACACCGAGCTCGGCCTCGTCGCCCCGCCGGTGACCGAGGAGGGGGCGAAGGACCTCTACCTCAAGCCGTCGATGCTGCACTCGATCGCGTCGACGACCAAGCACCCCGAGGCCGCGGCCACGCTCGTGAACTTCCTCGTGAACAGCCCCGAGGCGGGCGCGATCTTCGGCACCAACCGCGGCCTGCCCGCGTCGAAGACCATGCTCGAGGGCGCTGAGCTCGACCCGCTGGGCCAGCAGATCAGCGACTACGAGGACTCCATCGCCGACCGCCTCGGCGACGCCCCGCCCGTGCCGATCGTCGGCTACGGCAGCCTGGAGGAGAAGTTCCGCCAGCTCGGCCAGGAGCTCGGCTTCGGCACCCTGACCGTCGACGAGGCCGTCGAGCAGTTCTTCAACGAGATGGACGTCGTCCTCAACCAGTAACACCTGAGCAGTCGTTCCGGGCCCGGTGGGGCGCCACGCCTCGCCGGGCCCGGAGTACTGTTTCTCGAGGAACCGGAGAATCACGTGAGCACGGAAACCGAATCGATCGTCACGGCATCCGCCGGGTCGAGAAGCGTCCGGCGGGAGCTGCGCCAGGTCCGCCGAGCAGAGGGCGGCAAGATCCCCTCCACCGCCGGCCGGCGAGCGGCGGTCCGTCGCGAGACCGCGGCCGGGTACGGATTCCTCGTGCCCTGGCTGATCGGATTCCTCGGCCTCACGGTCGGGCCGATGGTCTTCTCGCTCTACCTGGCCTTCACCAAGTACAACCTCTTCACCGAACCCGAGTGGATCGGCCTCGACAACTTCGTGCGCATGTTCACGGAGGACCCGAACTACATCCAGTCGGTGCAGATCACGCTCGTGTACGTGCTGGTCGGCACGCCGATCAAGCTCGCGGCCGCACTGGGCATCGCGATGCTCCTCAACTACCGCGACCGGGGTAGCGGCTTCTTCCGCTCCTCGTTCTACGCCCCCTCGCTCATCGGCGCGTCGGTGTCGGTCGCGATCGTGTGGCGGGCCATGTTCTCCAACGACGGCCCGGTCGACAACAGCCTGAGCTTCTTCGGCATCGACCTGGGCGGCTGGGTCGGCAACGTGCAGCTCGTCATCCCGATGATGATCCTGCTCGCGGTGTGGCAGTTCGGTGCCCCGATGGTGATCTTCCTCGCGGGCCTCAAGCAGATCCCGCAGGAGCTCTACGAGGCCGCCGAGGTCGACGGCGCCGGCCCCTGGCACAAGTTCCGCAACGTCACCATCCCGATGCTCTCGAGCGTGATCTTCTTCAACCTGCTGCTCGAGCTGATCAACGCGTTCCAGGTGTTCGCGTCGGCGTACATCATCTCGAACGGCTCGGGCGGCCCGGCCGGCATGACGAACTTCTACACCCTCTACCTCTACAAGCGAGGCTTCGCCGACCTGCAGATGGGCTACGCCTCGGCGATGGCCTGGGTGCTGGTGATCGCGGTCGCGATCATCGCCTTCATCCTGTTCAAGACCCAGAAGTCCTGGGTCCACTACGCCGGAGAGAACCGATGACCACGTTCGAAGCCCCCCGCGTCGAGGTCGTCGAGAACGCCCTCGAGCCCGGCAGCTCCACCCAGCCGCGCCGGCGCGTCAAGCGCCGCACGATCAACACGGTCATCTGGTTCGTGGTGCTCCTCGCGTTCACGGCGATCGTGCTCTACCCGCTGCTCTGGCTGTTCCTCTCGACGTTCAAGCCGTCGAGCGAGTTCGCCCAGAACCCGGGCCTGATCCCTGAGAACCCGACGTTCGACAACTACACGAAGGTCGTCGAGGGCATCGCCGGCACGCCGCTGTGGCGGTTCTTCGCGAACTCGTTCTTCATCGCGATCATGGCCGTGGTCGGCACCGTGCTCTCCTCGGCGCTGGCCGCCTACGCCTTCGCCCGCATCAAGTTCCGCGGGGTCGGCGTGCTGTTCGCCGCGATGATCGGCACGCTGCTGCTGCCGTTCCACGTGATCATCATCCCCCAGTACGTGCTCTTCAATAAGCTCGAGCTGGTCGACACCTACTGGCCGCTGATCCTGCCGAAGTTCCTCGCCACCGAGGCGTTCTTCGTGTTCCTGATCGTGCAGTTCATCCGCAACATCCCGCGCGATATGGACGAGGCGGCCCGCATCGACGGCGCCGGGCACATCCGGATCTTCTTCTCGATCATCCTGCCGCTCATCAAGCCCGCCCTGATCACGAGCGCCATCTTCACGTTCATCTGGACGTGGAACGACTTCCTGGGCCCGCTGCTCTACATCAACTCGCCCGAGAAGTACCCGCTGCCGATCGCGCTGCGCCTCTACAACGACGCGACGTCGACGTCCGACTACGGGGCGACCGCCGCGGTGTCGTTCCTCGCACTGGTGCCGATCCTGATCTTCTTCATCGTGTTCCAGCGCTTCCTCGTCGCGGGTGTCGCCACCCAGGGCCTGAAGGGCTAGGTCGGCGGATGTCGCGAGCCACCGATCGCGCGGCACGCCGCGCCGCCCTCTCGGGCAGCGGGCCGACGCACGACGACGCGGCCGCCACGGCGAGGTTCCCCGGCGCCAAGAGCGCGTTCGGACTCCTCGGCGAGGTGCTGCTGATCGGGGTGCTCGTGGCGGTCGTCTCGCTGCCGATCATCACGCTTCCGGCGGCCCTGGCGGCCGGGGTGCGGCACCTGCGGCGGTACCTCACCGCCGACGACGACGCGCTCACCTGGTTCTGGCGCGACGTGGGGGCCGCGAACGGCTGCACGGCGAGGCCCTTCTCGAGGATCTCGTCGACGGCCTCGCGTGACTCGCGGGTGAGCGCGATCGAGACCTGGGCCTGGGTCGCCGGGTCGACGACCTGCTTGTCGGTGAACGTGCTGAAGTACGGTGTGCAGCCATG
>NZ_WJSP02000219.1 GCF_009720255.1 Agromyces humi
CGCGGCATCCGGCCAGCGCAGCCGCGGTCGCCCGTGCTCGCCGCCGCATCGCTCGCACACGGCCGTCACGGTGACGTCCTCGGCGCGGACACCGCCGGCTGCGGCGGCGAGGTCGCGCGCGAGCAGGCGCCCCAGCAGGAACCGGTCGCGTCGTCCGGGCGCGACGATGCTCGCGGCGCGCTCGCGCTCGGCCGGTCCGAGCAGCCGCTCGGCACGTGCGCGGTCGAACGAGCCGGGTTCGCCCCACGCGAGGCGCACGATCCCGATCGTGGTCGTCCCGGCCGGCATGGCGCCAGTCCACCATCGCCGCCGGCACCGTGGCAAGTGCAGCTGCCCGTGGTCGCCGCTCCGCTCGCGGCATCCGCTCGGGGAGGAGTAGCCTTCCCCCCATGGGCAGCGGCATCGAACCTGCCCCGGGGGAGCGCGCGCCAGGCGAGCCGGTCGTCACCGACGAGGCCGAGCGGGACACCTCGGGGGACCACGGATTCTTCGGGCAGCCACGGCCGCTCGTGCACATCTTCGGCGTCGAGATGTGGGAGCGGTTCAGCTTCTACGGCATGCAGGGGATCCTGCTGCTGTACCTGTACTACTCGCTGTCCGATGGCGGCCTCGGCGTCGACCAGGCGGTCGCGGCGGGCATCGTCGGCGCCTACGGCGGGGCCGTCTACCTCTCCACGATCCTCGGCGCGTGGATCGCCGACCGCCTCCTCGGCTCCGAGCGGGTGCTCTTCTTCAGCGCCATCGTGATCATGTGCGGGCACATCGCGCTCGCCCTGCTGCCCGGGTTCCTCGGCGTCGGCGTGGGCCTCGTGCTGGTCGCGTTCGGCTCGGGTGGGCTCAAGGCGAACGCCACGAGCGTCGTCGGCACGCTCTACTCGGAGCACGACCCCCGGCGCGACGCCGGGTTCTCGCTGTTCTACCTCGGCATCAACCTCGGCGCCTTCCTCGGCCCGCTGATCACCGGGCTCGTGCAGGACACCTGGGGATTCCACTGGGGCTTCGCCGTCGCGGCGATCGGCATGGCCATCGGGCTCACGCAGTACGCGTTCGGGCGCAAGGGGCTGCCGGCCGTGGCATCCGTCGTGCCGAATCCGCTCCCGCGCTCGCGACGGGGCCTCATGATCGGCGTCGCCGTCGCCGGCGTCCTCCTGATCGTCGTGCTGGTGCTGACGGGCCTGCTGAACGCCGCAAACATCGCGACGTGGGTGGTGGGTGCCACGATCGTCGCCACGATCTCGTACTTCGTGGTCATCCTGCGCAGCAGCCGCATCACCTCGGTCGAGCGCAGCCGCGTCTTCGCGTTCATCCCGCTCTTCATCGCGAGCGTCGCGTTCTGGTCGCTCTACCAGCAGCAGTTCACCGTGCTCACCATCTACTCCGACGAGCAACTCGACCGCAGCATCTTCGGATGGGTGATGCCGGTGCCGTGGGTGCAGTCGATCAACCCGATCTTCATCATCGTGCTCTCGGGCGTGTTCGCCGCCATGTGGACGAAGCTGGGCGAACGCCAGCCGTCGACGCCCGTGAAGTTCGCGCTCGGCACCGTGCTGATGGGCCTCGCGTTCCTGCTGTTCCTGCCGTTCGCCGACGGCGGTCCCAGCTCCACGCCGCTGCTCTGGATGGTGCTGATCCTGCTCGTGTTCACCGTCGCGGAGCTGCTGCTCTCGCCCGTCGGGCTGTCGGTCGCCACGAAGCTTGCGCCGGGGGTGTTCCACACCCAGATGGTCGCCCTCTTCTTCCTGTCGGTGGCGCTCGGCACCTCGATCGCGGGCGTGCTCGCCCAGCTCTACACGGTGGTGAACCAGGCCACGTACTTCGCGGTCCTCGGCGGCATCGCGGTCGTGCTGGGTGCGGCGCTCTGGTTCGGTCGCAAGCCCGTGCTGCGCCTCATGGCCGGCGTGCGCTGAGGCACCGAGCGCTGAGGCCTGCCGCGACGCGGCACCCCACGCCGTGGGCGGCTACGATAGCGCGGACACGCCTGCGCGAGTGAGGGAGCGAATGGCCGGCACACTCGTCGTGATACCGACCTACAACGAACGCGAGAACCTCGCCGACACGGTGACTCGGGTGCGCGCGGCGGTGCCCGCGGCATCCGTGCTCGTGGTCGACGACTCGTCGCCCGACGGCACCGGGGAGCTCGCCGACGAGCTCGCGGCGACCGACGCGGCGGTGTCCGTGCTGCACCGCGCCTCGAAGGACGGCCTGGGGGCGGCGTACCTCGCGGCGTTCGGCTGGGCGCTCGAGCGCGGGTACGACCCCATCGTGCAGCTCGACGCCGACGGCTCGCACCTGCCCGAACAGCTGCCCCGCCTGCTCGACGCGCTCGACCGCACGGATGCCGCGGGCCGGCGTGCCGACCTCGTGATCGGCTCGCGGTGGGTGCCGGGTGGTTCCATCGAGAACTGGCCGCGTCATCGGGAGCTGTTGTCGAAGTGGGGGAGTGCGTACGCCCGCATGGTGCTGCGGCTCGACACCCGAGACGCGACCGCGGGCTACCGGGCGTTCCGCGCGGAGGGGCTGCGGCGCATTCGCCTCGAGGACGTGCACACACGCGGCTACGGCTTCCAGGTCGACATGCTCTGGCACGCCCGCGAGGTCGGACTCATCGTCGTGGAGGTGCCCGTGACCTTCGTCGAGCGCGTGCGCGGCCACTCCAAGATGAATCCGGTGATCGTGCTCGAGGCGATGGCGCGCGTTACCGTGTGGGGCGTGCGGTCGTTGTTCGGCCCGCGTCGACCGAAGTCGTCCGCGGCCGGCGGCAGCGGGTCGGCGGCCGGGCGCACCCGGGCCTGACCGCGCGAGCGTCGGTTCCGGAGGAACGGTCGGGTCACGGCGACGATCGGTCGGGTGCGAGCGGATGCCGCGCGCGAGGCTGGGACGTGAACCTGAAGGAGTCCCATGTCAACGAACACGCTGTCGACGCCGGTGCAGCCCACGCAGGCCATGGCCGGCCGACTGCCCAGGATGGCCTGGCTCGCCGTGGTCTCGCTCGGGCTCGGCATCTTCACGCTCGTGACGAGCGAGTTCCTGCCGGCCAGCCTGCTGTCGCCGATCGCGGCCGACCTCGGCATCTCCGAGGGCGCGGCGGGCCAGCTGGTCACCGCGACGAGCATCAGCGGCATCGTCGGCGGCCCGCTCATCGTGTCGGCCCTGCCCCGCGTCGACCGGCGGTGGGTCATGACGGGTCTCACGACGCTCGCGATCCTGTCGAACGTGCTCGTCGCCCTCTCGCCGGCGTTCGGCCTGATGCTCGCGTCGCGCCTGCTGCTGGGCCTCGCGCTCTCGGGCTTCTGGGCGATGTCGCTCGCGGTCACCGCGCAGCTGGTGCCGGCCGACCGGCTCGGACGCGCCATGACGATCGTGAACGCCGGGGTCTCGCTCGCCACGATCGCCGCCGTGCCCGCGGGCGCGTACTTCGGCGAGCTGCTCGGATGGCGGGCGGTGTTCCTGCTCGCCGCGGCGGCCGGACTCGTGACCCTCGCCGCGCAGCTGGCCACGCTGCCCTCCATCCCGCCGAGCGGCGCCCCCGGCTTCCGCACACTGCTGCAGACGGCGCGCATGCCCGTGGTCGCCACCGGCATCCTCGCCATCGTGCTCATCGCGGGCGGCCACTTCATGGGCTTCACCTACCTGCGTCCGGCGTTCGAGGGCGTCAACGGACTCACGCCAGAGCTCCTCGCGGTCCTGCTCCTCGTCTACGGCATCGCCAGCTTCGTGGGCAACGCCGTCGCGGGTCCGCTCGCCGATCGTCGGCTGCCCGTGCTGGTGATCGCCGCGCCCGTCGCGATCGGCACGGGTACGGTCGTCTTCGCCCTGCTCGGCTCCAGCCTGCCGCTCGCCTTCCTCACCGTGTTCGTGTGGGGCCTCGGGTTCGGCGCCGTGCCGACGATGGTGCAGACCTGGATGGCGCACGTCGCGCCCCAACGGCTCGAGAGCGCCGGAGGCCTCGTGGTCGCGGCGTTCCAGATCGCCATCACGATCGGCGCGGCCGTCGGCGGCCTGCTCATCGACTCCGTGGGCGTGCAGGCCGCGTTCCTCGGCGGAGGCGTCGCCGCGGTGATCGGGGCGGGAGTGCTCAGCTCCGCTCGCCGGCGCGTGTAGCGGAGGGCCCTGGCTGCCGACCTCCCCGCCGTCCGACCCCGCTCCTATGCTGGGAGCCGGGGACGGGCAGCGAAGCAGAGGAGATCGTCGTGGCGCTACAGACGGCACCCGAGGCCGGCGTCGGCCAGGTCATGGCCGACCTCGCCGCCCTCGAGGATCCGAAGATGCGTGCCGTGAACGAGCGCCACGGCGACGACCACGGGGTGAACCTCACCAAGCTCCGCGGGGTGGCCAAGCGCCTCGGCACGCAGCCCGAGTTGGCCGCCGAGCTCTGGAAGACCGAGGACACGCCTGCTCGTCTCGTCGCCATCCTCATCGGTCGGCCCAGGGCGTACACGGCGCCGGAGCTCGACGGCATGCTCCGCGACGCACGCGTGCCCAAGGTGCACGACTGGCTCATCAGCTACGTCGTCAAGAAGAACCCGCACGTCGAGGAGCTTCGCGCCGCCTGGTTCGCCGACCCCGATCCGGTCGTCGCGAGCGCCGGATGGACGCTGACGAGCGACCGGATCGCGAAGGACCCCGACGGCCTCGACCTGCCGGCGCTGCTCGACCTCATCGAGGCGCGGATGAAGGACGCGCCCGATCGCCTGCAGTGGGCCATGAACGAGTGCCTCGCCGCCATCGGCATCCACCACCCCGAGTACCGCGCGCGGGCGATCGGCATCGGCGAGCGGCTCGAGGTGCTCAAGGACTACCCCACGCCGCCCGGGTGCACGTCGCCGTTCGCGCCGATCTGGATCGCCGAGATCGTGCGCCGGCAGGACGGCGCCGCCGGGACCGCCTCGTAGGCGTGCGCCCTAGGCGACCGTCGCCACCGTGTCACGGCGCCAGCGGCTCGGCGCGATCCCGGCGTGGCGGCGGAACGCCCGGCTGAACCCCGCGTCGCTCTCGTAGCCCAGCCGATAGGCGATGTCGGTCACGGGAACGCCGGCGCGCAGCATCCGCTCGGCGTGCTCCATGCGCACGCGCGTGAGGTAGCGGGCCGGGGTGTCGCCCACAGCGTCGCGGAACTGCTCGGCGAACTGCGAGCGGGACGCGCGCGCGAGTCGTGCCAGCGACTCGACGGTCCATGGTGAGCCCGGGTCGTCGTGGATCGCCGCGAGCGCCCGACCGAGATGCGGGTCGGGCGGGGCGGCGAGCCAGTCGCGGGCGTCGCCGCATCCACGTTCGAGCCAGATGCGCACGGCGGCGGAGGCCACGACGTCGGCGAGTCGCTCGATCACCGAGCCGCTGCCGGGGCGGTCCGCCGACGCCTCGCGGTGCATCGTCTCGAGGAGCGAGGCGAAGATCGGCTCGTCGACGCGGAACCCGCAGGTGAACAGCACGTCGGGCATCACCCGCGGGTCGATGGCGTCGGCGCCTTCGAGGGCGAGCGCGCCGCTGAGCAGCCGCGTCTCCCGTTCGGCATGCACGGCGACGACGCCGCCGTGCGGGAGCAGCACGAAGTCGCCCGCCTGCATCCCGAGCGGGTCGACGCCTGCTCGGCGCACTTCCACGGCGCCGGTCGCGACGTAGTGGAAGCGGATGCCGCGGCCGTCGTCATGGCGCACCGCGCCGGCCTCGAGCACGTCGTGCCCGAACTCGCGCACGCTCCAGTGCAGGCGCCGCAGCACCGCGTCGATCCCGTGCTGGGGATCGACGAACCCGACGGGCACCGGCCCGGCGTCGGTCGCACTCATGAGTGGTGCAAGCCCGCGGGGCGGAGAATCATTCCCCCGGGTCAGCCGGCGAGCAGGAGCGGCTGGGCGATGAGGCGGTCGCGGGCGCGACGACGGGCACCGAGGAAGCCGGCGTCGGGCCCGACCCGCGCGGCGACGATGCTCGGGATCGGCTCGAGCGCCCCGCCGCCGATGGTCGGGCGGTTGGAGCGGTAGGCGGTGTCGATGTCGCCGACGAACTGCGACCAGTACCCGCCGACGACGACGACGGCCGGGTCGAGGGTCGGCACGACGGATGCCCCGGGGCAGGTGTTCTTCGAGAAGAACCTCGCCGAGCACGCCCCCGACTGGATGCGCCGGGGGGTCATCGAGCACTCCGACGGTCCGAAGACCTACCCGATCATCGATC
>NZ_WJSP02000022.1 GCF_009720255.1 Agromyces humi
CGCCGCGCAGAAACTCCGGCGACCCGCACCGGCTCGCGACCTGTACGTGTCGCAGCTGTTCCGGAAATCGTCCGCCTACGTCGAGTGGAACTGCGACGCCTGGTTCATCCTGAGCGCCAAGCACGGCCTCGTGCACCCCGACACGATCCTCGAACCGTACGACATGCGACTCGGCGATCGGAAGAACGGTCCGCCCATCTGGGACTGGGCGACGAACACCGCCGCGCAGATCGCTGACGCGGTCGAGGGCATCGACAGCCCGCACCTGATCGTCCTCGCGGGAGAGCAGTACCAGACAATCCTGCGCCGCACCGACCTTCCTGCGACCGTGCCTATGAAGGGCCTCGGCATCGGGCAGCAGCTCGGCTGGCTGACTCGCGAGCTGGCCGCGTGACGCACCGCCCTCGCGCAGAAGCCTGACCCGCGCATGATGCCGCTGAGAAGAAGACGAAGGGAATCATCATGGACGACACGGAACTGAGCCAAGTCCTGATACCGCAGATCAAGGTCGGCGACATCGTCGATGACTGGGGGCATGGGTTCTTCGAACGCGTCCTCGACGAGAAGGTCTGCATCGCAACCGGCATCCACGACGACATCCGGTGGGCGACGTTCTACGAATACGGACAGGTGTTCACCGTGGTGTCCGGAGCCGAGCTCGACGGTCTCGAGCAGGCGATCGCCGAAGACCGAGCCGCCAGCCCGGTAGCCTGACGGACACCGAAGACACCAGCCCATGGAGAACCCCATGCCCTCCCAGCCGCTCGTCTCCATCGACGTCGTCCCGTTCCGGTACAACCGGGCCGGCGGCGTGGTCGAGGTGGTCCTCGGCCGGCGGCAGTTCGAACCGGCTGCCGGAGCGCTCGCCCTCCCCGGCGTGCTCCTGCTCTCCGGGGAGCGCATCCATGAGGCGGCCGCGCGTGCGCTCAAGTCCAAGGTCGGTGTTCCAGGGACTCGAGTCGCAGCCACCGGTGAGGTCGGCGCGTTCGACACCCCAGGACGAGACCCGCGCGGGCCAACCCTCTCGGTGACGCGCTTCGCGATCGTCGACGAGCACTGGGTGCCTCACGGCAACGCAGAGGCAATCGCGATCGCCCATGTGAAGGGCCTCCCGTTCGACCACGACAACATCGCGCGTCTCGCCGCTCGTCGAGTACTCGAGAAGCTCTGGACCGACGAGGCGATCGCCAAGCCACTCCTCGGCGCCACGTTCGACACCGTCGACGCGGCGATAGTGAACGACCAGCTGGCCGCCGCTGCCATCCCGCCTGGCGCGCCGCTGTCCACGGCCAATCTCGCCCGGACGCTCGCCAAGACGGAGTGGGTCACCGACACCGGAGAACTGGGCGCATCCCGCGGCGGCCGCCGGCCGAAGGTGTGGCAGTTCCGCTGACCCGCGCATGACACGACCATGAAGAAGTCTGAGCCCCTCCCCGCGAGCACGCTCGCCGACATCCGCAAGAGCTCGGAGCGTCCCGTGCGGACGTTCGTCGACGACACCACCCCTGACGGCCACTTCGGTGCCTCCGCGAAGATCGTCGGCCTTGCGACCGTGTACATCCTGAAGGGTGAACTGGACGACCCGGCAGCTCAGATCGTCGAGCGGACGGAGTACCACATGGTCGGGGCGCCGCGCCGGTACATCGGTCGTGGGCTCAAGGGCGGGCAGCTCACACTGCAACGCGACTGATCCCCGCGCATGGGGGTGCCGTGGAGAACCGCACCCTCGCAGACGTCATCGCCGCTTCCAGCCTCCCTGTCACGACAGGGGTGGATTACACCACCCCTGACGGACATTTCGGGGCGACGGCGGTGATCGTCGGTGTCCTCACCGCTTTCACGCTCCGCGGCGAGATCGACGACCCGGCGGCCGTCATCGTGGAACGGATCGAGTTCCACCAGGGTCGTTCGCACCGGTACGTCGGCGGCGGCTTGAAGGGTGGGGTCCTCACGAAGTTGTGATGCGGTACGGGAGCCCGAATGTTCCGGACGCCATCGCCGCATGCCTCCAAGCAACCGAGGAATCGACCGGCTGGAGCGAGATGCCATGGACCCGAACCTCGCGGATCACCTCACCGTCGCGGAGTGACGCGACCACGCAGCTGCTGCTAACGAGCCGTTCTGGGCTCGAGGTGTCCATCCCGAACGTCATCGTCGCGGTTTCCATCTCGGTTGCCGTGTTGATCGCGGCGGTGGTCGGCACCGGGCCAGCGATCCGGTTCGCGCAGGATGCGGTCGCGATGGAGAGCGCCGCGGCGATACGAGACGCGGAGAACGGCTTCTTCGCGGTGTACGGCTTCTATCCCGAGGGGGACCAGCTTGTAGCGCTTCATCTCTTGCACCGAAACGAGAACCTGCCTGTGTTCCTCCGACCGATAAACGGAGGTGCCATGGGCTCATACTTCTGTGTCGGGGTTCGCGCCGGCTCAGGCACAACCTGGTACGGGGGGAGCATCTCCAACGAGATCCTCGATCATGTCCCTGCTGGGTTCGCTGCCGCTTGCCCAACGGCGGCTCAGGTGAAAGCCGGCCGGCACCTGCAGTAGACCGCAGCCCGCCGCATGTCCTCCACCCATGAGGACCTTCAATGCCTGAGATCGGCTCCGCGCTCTGGATCACCAGCCAAGCGTTCGCAGCAATCGGCTACCCGATCCGGCTGTTCGGGCATTGGCAGAAGTCCCGCACCCGCACGCTGGCGGCGTCCGCGCTCGGTGCGGCGTTCCAGATCCTCTCCCTCGCCTGCCTTGGGCTGTGGGCGATCGCCGCGGTCGGGCTGATCTCGGTGATCCGGAACATGGTCCATCTCGGCTCCGACCGGATGACCCGCGCGCAGCAGGTCGCGACCGGGCTGACGTTCGCAGCTGTCGCGGTCGGCGCGTACTACGCGACAGCCGGCGGCCCGACCGGGCTCGCATGGTGGTTCCCGGTGGCGTCCGTCACCATCACCGCGATCGGGCAGTCGTTCCCCGACCGGCTCGCCGTGAAACTGTCGGCGTTCGCCGGCACCGGATTCTGGGTGGCAACGTACGTCGCCGCCGGGTCGTGGGTCGCAGCGCTCGGCGACACGATCGGCTGCATCCTCGCTGTGGTCGCGATCACCCGGATCGTGAAGGACCGGCTTGATCGGCGGCGGAATGCTGGGTCCGGTTCGCGCTGATCAAGAGCAGACCGGAAGTTCTCAGCCAGACACGATTGCGGTCGCGGCACTCACGTACAGTCGGTCCCGGTATGCACTCTTCACGAGCGTTGTCTGCACACTGATCCGGTGGCCCCGGTCGGCTGAGACGAGCGTGTACGTCGCCGCAGTCTTCCCTGCGATCGGTGCTCCATCCCGAAGCCACTGGAATCGAACGGTGGACGGAATCGGTTGAACACCTGCTGGTCGCGCCGCCTGCAGTTTCGCTCCAACTATCGCTACCCCAGTGATGATGGGCAGGTTCTCGCCGGTGAACGTGGGCATCGGCTTGATAATCGGCGTCGGAACACTGACCCAGGTCTTCGGCTTGTACCCCGTCTTGCTGCCGGTAATCGCTGCCTGAAGCTTCTTCCCGAGATCCTGGTCTGTTGGCGTGTAGCTGGCACCGGTTGCACCGTCGATCGGGACGCCTTCTCGATACCACTGGTAGGTCATCTTCGTCGGGCGAGGGACCCAGTTGCCGGGGTGTGCGTAAATGCGCCAGCCGACCTGGAAGTCCCCTTTGATTCCGATGCTCGAATCGACGGTGCTCCCCGGAATAGTGTTGCTGTCGCTTCCCCCTGCGCTGCCACCGGTGCCACCAGTCGAACCAGACCCGGTTCCGGCGCCGGCGCCAGTTGCTGGCGTCCATGTGCCGTCTTGCCATTGACCACCGTCGGACCCACCGCTTTCCGTCTTGTCGCCGTTTCCGTACGCGGGCTTGTCGTTCTCTCCTTCCTCGAGAGACACCCATGGGAGGTCGTCACCTACGAAGTCCCAGAGGTCTCCGATGGGGACGGCAACGGCTACCAGCCAGCTGACCGGCTCGTACCCCTCGCGAGAGGCACCGACGCGGACGCTGATGTGCTTCCCAACGTCTTCGGCGGTCAACAGGTACGACTTCTTCGTTGCGTTCAGAATGGGCTGCCCTTCTCTGAACCACTGGTAAGACCACTTGGATGCCGCGGGCTTCAAGTCGGTGGGAAGCGCAACGTTGAGTGTGTAGCTGGCCTGTGCCTTGCCGGTCAGTCTCGGCCCAGACAGAACTGTGAACTGGGACATGCGGACGATGGAGGCATCGTCGGGCGCACTTTCCCATGTTCGGTCGAGGTAGCCAAGCTTCGATGCAGTGACAGCCACGGTGAGGTGCTTGCCTACGTCAGCGGAAGTGGGGGTGAAGCTGTCGCGGACAGCACCTTGGACCGGCTGGCCGTCGAGATACCACTGGTAGCTGTACGACGACGCGAGCGGCGACCATGAACCCGGTTTGACGGCTCGTACCTGCAGTGCCGACGCAGGAACGGTTGACAACGTGACCGGGTCGTCGCCAGTGAAGCGGTCCGCACCGAGAGTTGCTGGCGCTTCAGCGCTGGTGTACACGCGGTTGGCGACACCCGACTTCGTGGCCGTGATCGCAACTGTGATGACGTGGTCGACGTCGTCAGCGGTTTGCGTATAGGTGGTGCTCCTGGCGCCGGAAATCGGCTGTCCGTCGCGAAGCCACTGGTATGTCACCGCGGTCGGTGCGGGGGACCAGGTGGTCGGGCGAGTGGCGGTGAGGACCTTAGTTATGCGGCGTTCCCCAGCCACGGTCGGAATGTCTTCGCCGGCGAAGTGAAAGAGATCCACTGTGACGACGGCGGCTGCGGTTTGCCACGACCGTGAACGGTAGCCGGCGCGGGTTGCAGTCAGTCTCACATCGACGAAATGGTCGATGTCGGCGGCGGTCTGTTTATAGCTTGCGGTTGTCGCGCCGGAAATCGGCTGTCCGTCGCGAAGCCACTGATACTTCACCGTTGTGGCCGCCGGGCTCCAGTCGGAGCTTGGTGAGGCAATCAGTGCTTGGTCAATCTGCCTGATGCCCTTCACCGTCGGGAGGTCATCTCCGATAAACGTCGGGGCTTCGGCAGTGAGGATCGAGTCCGCGCTGGTCCAGCTGCGCGTGACGTAACCGTCCCGAGCCAGGGTGATGGTCACAGATGTGTTGGTGTTGACGTCGTCAAGTACCGGAGAGTACGTGCGGAAGGTTGCTCCGGCGATCGGCTGCCCGTCTCGGTTCCACTGGTATTTGGTTGTCGATGCGGCCGGAGCCCAGTCGGCTCCGTTGACGGCTGTGAGCACCTGCTCTGTGGCGCGTGTGCCGCTGATTGTGGGGGCAGTGGCACCCGTGAAAGCGGAGAGGTCGGAAACCGGGCCGACGCCTTCACTTGTGGCGGTGTAGGGACGGGCATTCGGGTGGGACGCAACGACCGTCACAGTGAGCGTTCGTCCTATATCCGCGGAAGGGATTGTGTAGGTGGCCCCAGTTCCGCCCACGATCGGCACCCCGTCTCGGTTCCACTGATACGCATACGCGGTAGGTGCAGGGCTCAAACCTGCCGCCATGCTTGCAGTGAGGGTCTGCCCAGCACGTGATTCGCCCGCGATGCTGGGCTTGACCGACCCGACGATGGGCGGGAAGTCTTCGATCAACGCGTCTGCGCTCGTGCCAGTTCTGTCCGAATAGCCGCTTCGTTGTTGCGTGATCTTGACACTAAGCAAGTGGCCCCGGTCGACCGGTGTGGTGATGAACTTCCTGGTTGTCGCACCAGCTATCGGCTGTCCGTCGCGAAGCCACTGGTACAGCGACACCGTCGCGCTTGGGGTCCAATCAGGAGGATTGGCGAGGAGTTCTTGGTTCACCGACAGGATGCCGGTGATTGTGGGGAGGGCTTCGCCGAGGAAGATCGGCTTCTCGGAGGGCTGCACCGCCGCTGACTCCGACGAACGGGTCTCGTAGCCCGCCTTGGACGCGGTGGTCACCACGCTGATCGCGTGGCCAGCGTCTGCGGTCGCGATCTTGTATGTCTTCGCAGCCGCACCGGCGATGGTTTGGCCATCTCTGCGCCATTGGTATGTGAAGGTCGCGGATGGCGTCCATGCTGGAGCGTTCGCGGTGAGATATTGACCAACCCAAGGGTTTCCCGTTGCGACGGCTGACGCTTCGCCGATGAAGGTCAGTTGGGCCGCTTCGGTTCGCACGTTTGTCATCGGCATCGCCTGGGCTGGCGTGATAGCTGAGCCAAGGATTGCGGCGCACACTGTGACCGCCATGGCGCCACTGATCGCGCGATTGAGGACCCTCCGGCCCGTCGGCTTCCCATGAGAGGTGCTCATGCTCGGCAGGCATGCGGCGAAACCCACTGGCACGGCGTGAAGCCCCGTCTTCAGGTGGTTTTCCGCGCATGAAGTCTTCGAAGAGATCCCACCGATGGAAGGCTTGACCCTGTGACTGATCCCCGCACCGCTGACCTGATCGCTCTCCGCGACGCTGCTTCGAAGGCGTACTACGAGGGGGAGTCCGTGATGGACGATGCCGAGTTCGACCGTCTCACCGCTGAGCTCGCCGAAGCCGGTGTGGAGGAGACCGTCGGCCACGGGTACTTCGTGCCCGAGGGGAAGGTTCGTCACGCACGCCGCCTCCTGTCCCTCGAGAAGGTGCAGCTGGACGCCGGCACCGAGGAGGACGCGTTCAACGCCCTCTCCAAGTGGGTGAGTGAGACCGACGCGCACGGCTACCTCGTGGAGCTGAAGTACGACGGGAACGCCCTCGCCCTCACGTACGAGAGCGGGCAGCTGGTGTCCGCTGTCACCCGCGGTGACGGCACGTTCGGCGAGTCGGTCGACTACGCAGTCGGTCTCATGGCCGACGCCGGTGTCCTGCCCCGCAAGATCGACGGTGTCCCGCCGGTGGTGATCCTGAAGGGTGAGGTGATGCTCACCAAGCCGGCGTTCGAGAAGTTGAACGCCGAGCTCGACGGGAAGTACTCGAACCCCCGGAACGCGGCAGCCGGCATCGTCCGCCGCCAGAACGGCGACCAGGCGAAGCACCTCACCCTCATCGTCCACGACGCCGACATGATCGCCGAGGACCGCCTCTCCCACATGGGGTTCAAGGTGTCGTCGAACTTCTTCCAGGCGAAGGTGACCGGCACCCTCGCCCGCAGCATCAACCTCGTCACCCGCGACCTGCTCGCGGAGGTCGCGAAGATCGACCAGCTCCGCACCGACCTCGACTTCGAAACCGACGGTGTCGTCATCAAGGTCGAGAACCGCGCCGAGCGTCGCGCGCTCGGAGAGACGAAGCACGCCCCGAAG
Source organism: Agromyces humi (assembly GCF_009720255.1). Taxonomy (GTDB): domain Bacteria; phylum Actinomycetota; class Actinomycetes; order Actinomycetales; family Microbacteriaceae; genus Agromyces; species Agromyces humi. Next base: position 7,313 of record NZ_WJSP02000022.1, read on the forward strand.
TGGGCGATCGCCGTCAAGCATGCCTCCGAGATCCACACCGTCGTCGTCACCGGCGTCGAGTGGCAGCTGGGCCGCACCGGGAAGCTCACCCCAGTGATCAACTACACTGCCCCGAACGTGCCGGGCTGGACGAACACCCGTGCCACCGGCCACAACGCCGAGATGGTGGAGACCTTGGACCCCCGCGTCGGCGACACCCTGAAGATGAAGCGTTCCGGCGAGGTCATCCCGTACATCCTCGGCCGCGACGACACCGCACCCCGCGGCACAGACCCGGTGGTCCTCCCGAACGAGTTCACCGCCCCTGACGGCATCACCTACCCGGTGATCCGCGACGGTGTGAACATCGTCGTGGACGGATACCGCAACCCGGTCCAGTCGATCGTCTACGGCCTCGGCATGCTCGGCGTGAAGGGTGTCGCCGAGTCCGTCGTGACGAAGCTCGTCGACTCCGGCCTCGTCACCACCCTCTCCGACATGCTCGACGTCACCGTTCAGGATGTCGCCCAATTCCCCGGCGAAGGCACCGGTTCCGGGAAGGCGGTCGTCGCTGCGATCGCCGACGCAGTCCGAGGCGCCACCGCCGTCGAGTGGTTCGCCACCCTCGGCCTGCCCCGGATGGCGCTCACCTCCGGCGGTGTCCTCGTCGACCAGTTCGGCACCCTCGAAGGGATCGCCGCCGCGACCGAGGAAGAGCTCGCCGGGCTGTCGAAGTTCGGCCCGATCAAGACAGCGGCATTCCTCGCGAACCAGCACAAGGTCGCAGAGCTCGCCGCAGCCCTTCAGGCACGCGGGGTCACCCCGCGCGTCCCGCAGCAGTCGTCCACGGTGACCGAAATCACCGGGAAGAACGTCGTCCTCACCGGCTCGTTCCCGACCCTGTCCCGCACCGCAGCGACCGCAGCGGCAAAGCAGGTCGGCGCGAACGTCCAGTCGTCCGTGTCGAAGACCACCGACATCCTCATCGCAGGCGACGGTGCCGGGTCGAAGATGGCCAAGGCCGCGTCCCTCGGCGTGCAGGTGATGACCGCGGCGGAGTTCGAGGACATGCTGCAGGCAGCCGGAGCCTAGCCGCGAGGTGGCTGCGGCTCACCCATTGAGCCGCAGCCACCCTCACGTCAATCCACCGGCGCGCAGTATGCGTAGACCGACACCACCTGGTTGAAGGCGGTCCGGTTCGCTGCGGTGATCCGCCAGCTGTGGTAGCCGTCAACGGGGTTGCCGACAGGCAACGACCCGACGATCACGTCGGCGCCGTAGTAGCCGCCTGACATCACGTACCAACCCGGAGAGCAGTCAGCGATGATCGACTTGACTTCACCGGGCAGGAGGGTCCCCTCAGCGTAGAAGGGCACCGCGTGGGCGAGCCCATCCCAGACTGGCCCTGGCGCCCCGGGAACGCCCGGTTCGCCTTGCAGCCCCTGAGCTCCTTGCGGCCCCTCAGGTCCGGGTTCTCCCGGCTCGCCTTTCAGGTCGACAAGCGTCTCGCCCGTCTTGCAGTCTCCTCCTTCGGCGAGGCGGAGCGTCCCGTTCTTCGCAGCGCAGACCAGCACCGCATCGTCGTCCGCGCTCGCTTGGGCGACCCCGAACCCTGTGAGCGCGCTCGCGATCAGCGCCGCGCCCATGACCCCTGTCAGCATTCTGCGGTCCATGGCCGCACCCCCTTGTTGCGGCGGCGGTCGCCGCTTCTACGCCGGAGGGTAGTCTCCGCACGGGACGGCCGCCATCAGGGACCGGTCAGACGTGCCCTATGCCGAAGTTCCACGGTGCGAGTATCGACGACGTCGCTTCCGGGTTCAACTGCTGGCCGAAACTGTTGACACTGACCGCGTTCGCGTTCAGGTAAGTCCATTCGGTGTTCGTGTCGAAGTCGCCCGCGCGCGGTCCAATCTCCGGTCCTGTCTCCGCAGGGAACTCGTTGGGGCCGTCCGCATTCCACCGCTCGTCGAGCTCGTCGGCGAACGAGCGGAGGCTGTCGCCGGGGCGGAACCCGTTGATCGTGGACACGGTCACGCCGTCACCGATGATCGGATGGGTGAACTGCACGGCGACGTTCATGTCAGCTTGGTAGTCGCCCTGCTCGTGATCGTCGACGACCTGCATCCCGGGCCATGTGTACGCGGTGGACGGTGACCACTCGTGCCCGCCGGGGCGTTCCTCCACCTTCGGGTCACCGCCGAGCACCGCGGAAAGCGCGTCGACGAACGAAACGGCATCCAGGTCGTACGAGAGGGTCGTGAGTGGCGCCCCGTCGCCGTCGACAAGATCAAGATGCTCCGGCCGGACGACGATGCCGGCGACCTCCTCAAGGTCGACGTCGGTCGCCGGCGGCTGCGGTGCCGCGATCGGGATCGGGTCCGGAATGGCCGACGGGGTCGGACGTGCAGTCCTCACCGGCGCCGGCTCAGGCGTGCCGACCTGCTCCACGCCCGGGGGAGTGCAGCCGGTCAACGTCACAGCGACCGAGGCGATGGCTGCGATGACCGCAACTCGAGCTGCAGGGTGGCGGGGGACACCGGGCATCAGATTCCATCCTCGAAACGTGCGGAGCGTCGGCCGCTCCCTGCGATTGGGACATGCGGCACGCGCGCGCATCACATCCCGAGCATGGACCGTATTCGACCGCTGACCGGGGAGAACGGTGACCGACATCCAAGCCCGCGACGACTCATCAAGGAAGCAGCCCAGAAGGTCGAGAAGATCGCTGGCCGGGTGAAGCGTGGCGGGTGTTCGCCCGGATCGCGAAGGAGCTCCGCACCGCCAGCTGACCCCGGACACGGCCGGAGCCGTGCAGGTCCAAGACCCACACGGCTCCGAGTGTTCGTCGGGCTAGACGCACGTGGCGTACGGGTTGCCCACGAACGGCGTGATCGCGCCGACGCTCCACGACGCCGCGTACGTCGACGAGGTGAGCGAGTGGAAGCCCGCCCCGTAGAAGGTGGCGCCGTCGTGGCCCTGCCCGACGGTGGAGTTCCAGATGTGCTGGGACGACGCACCCGTGCCGGACGCGATCGTGCTGTTCGTTCGCACGACCGACGCGCCACCCGGGCACGACTTGTTCCCGTTGTAGCTGTACGCCATCGCCGGGGATGCCGCCCCGAGGACGAGTGCTGCTGCGACCGCGACGGCGCCGATGGCCGTCGAGAGCTTCTTCTTCATTGGTTCCTTCGTTGGAATGGTGATGTCGCTCAGGCGGACGCCAGAGCAGGTGTTGCAACTACCGGTGCCGCATTGCCGGCAACGGCTCCCGTCTCATGCGCGGAGCACCTAGACGCAGGTCGCGTTGGGCGTGCCGCTGAACGAGGCGACAGTGGAGACGGACCACGAGGTACAGGTCAGCCCGGTTGGTGTTGAGCGGGCGCCGTCCCCGTAGTGGGTGCGGATGCTGGCGCCCCATTGGTGGCTGTGCGCGCCGCCCCTGCGACGAGAGCCGCGGTGATCGATGCAGCTCCGATGGTCGTCGCGAGCCTCTTCTTCATCTGGCTCCTTCTCGGAGTGAAGTGGCGAGAACCGCCACGAACGCTTCAAACTGGGGTCGTGCCCGGGCTCTGGTCGATAGAGCCCGGGCACGTTGGCGCGGTCAGGCCTAGACGCAGGTGGCGTACGAGGACGGGCTGAGCGTTCCGTTCGTGTCGACGGCCCAAGACGTGGACGTCTTCGGGGTGGTCGTCGCGTGGAACCCGGTCGTGTAGTAGTACGTGTACCCTCCGGTCCACGAGTGCTGCGTCGCGGTGCCGCCGACGGTGGTGCTGTTGATGCGGACGAGCTGAGCGCCGCCGGGACAGGACTTCGACCCGGTGTTGGTGGCCGCCATTGCGGGGGCGGCACCGCCGGCGATCAGTGCGGCGGCGAGACCGACGACGGCTGCGGAGAGGGCGAGCTTGCGCTTCATGTTGTTCCTTTCGAGGTGGCTCACGGTGAGCCACCTCGGAAGTTACAGAGGAGCGAAGGGCAGTTGGAAAAAGAATTCGGGACGCGAATCTCGTCGCTCGATGGCAGTTTCCCCGCGCATGACCGGATTTGGATACATTCGGTCCGCCCCGCAGAGATGCGGCGAACAATGACGTGCAACACCCGGAGAACGCCTCATGATGAGGCAGAAAAGGCGAAATGAAGAAGACCACTCCCGTCGCGGTCCTGGCCGCTGCCATCGCACTGAGCCTCGCCGGCTGCGCCCCTGCAACGAACGTCGCTGAGACAGCGGCCGCACCCAGCGCAGCACCCGTCATCAACTTCACCCCGACCGAGGAGGACACCCGGGCGGACATCATGGCCGGCTGCCTGACCGAGCTCGGATGGGAAGGGCTTGTCGTGAACTGGGACGGCGGGATCGACACCGGCCACATCCCGGAGGAGCAGCAAGACCAGTTCCAGGCGGACAGTGCCACCTGCATCGAGGCGTTCCCTGTGGTGCCGTTGACGGACGCGGAGATCCGCGAGATGTACGCGGCCGAGGTTGCGAACAGCGACTGCCTGGTCGGCCTCGGCTACGCCATGCCGCAGACGCCGACCGAGCAGACGTACGTGGACACGTACGGAACCGAGAACCAGTGGTTCGCGATGGTCGGTGCCAGTCCGCAGACGATGAAGGAGGAGACGTACAAGGACGTCTTCACCACCTGCCCGCCGCCTGCGTGGCAAGAGTGAGCCGCCCTGCGGAAGGCGCTCAGCAGACGCCCCCAGAAAGCCGCGGAGGCATCTGGGCGCGACGCGCAGCCGCGGGCGCATGCCTCATCGCCGTCGGCGCTGGGGTTGGCTGGGCTGGCACGGTGGTGTTCGCACCGCCGCGCGACGTGCTCACCGAGACCCCGTTCACGTTCGTCGAACTGGTCGACGGTGAGGTCGGGTCGTCGATGAGCTTGAACACCGTAGGTGAGTGGGCATCCGTCCCCGCAGGCACGAACCAGGCGGCGGGGACGGTCACGGCGATCCGTGTGGACCCGGGCACGGAGGTGGACGCCGGCACGGTCCTGTACGAGGTGAATCTTCGCCCTGTCGTCGCGGCCGCGGGAGCGACTCCGTCGTTCCGCGCGCTCGCTCGAGGCGCCAAGGGCGCCGACGTGCAGCAACTGCAGTCGTTCCTCGCCCAGCTGGGGTTCTACGACGGGAAGCAGGACGGCGAGTTCGGCGCGGCGACGCACACGGCGGTCCGCAAATGGCAGGACTCACTCGGCGTCGAGGATGACGGTGTCGTCCAGGCAGGCGACCTCCTGTTCATCCCCACCCTGCCGGGGCGGGTCGCGCTCGACACCGAGACGGTGTACCGAGGAGCGTCCCTGACCGGCGGGGAGGAGGTCCTGTCCGGGCTGTCACCTGAGCCGACGTTCACCATCCCGGCGACCACCGAGCAGGCGATGTCGATCATCGCCGGCACTGAGGTTCGGATCACCGCCGGGACCGGCGTGTGGGTTGCGCAGGTGTCAGGGCAGAAGCCTTCGACGGAGAACACAGACCAGGTAGACATCACGTTGACCGGCGTGGACGGCGGGTCGATCTGCGGGGCGGACTGCGGCACGGTCCCACCGACCGGTGAGAGCATCTGGCCGTCCGAGATCGTCACCCAGGCTGTCGTCACCGGTGTGCTGAGCCCGTCCGCTGCGCTCCTCTCCGACCCTGACGGACATGTGACGGTCGTCGACAACAAGGGCCGCAGCCACGACGTCACCGTCATCGCGTCCGCTCGTGGGATGTCGATCATCGAAGGCGCCGAGCCAGGCCTCAAGGTGCGGGTGCCGGCGGCCGCGGACGCGAAGCAGTGACGGCGCCGCGGCTGGAAGCCGCCGACCTTGGGTTCCGGTACGACCGGAACACCCCGCTCCTCGAGGGGTGGTCGGCGTCGTTCCGGGCAGGTGAAGTGGTTGCCGTCACCGGGCCGTCCGGGCGCGGGAAGTCGACACTCCTCTACCTGCTCGGGCTGATGCTGAAACCGCGAGCCGGGGAGGTGCGGATCGACGGCACACCGGTGCATGGCCTGCACGACCGGGAGCGGGCGTACCTTCGCGCGGCAGAGTTCGGTTTCGTGTTCCAGGACGCCGCGCTCGACCAGTCCCGCACCGTCCTCGACAACGTCCTCGAGACTGTCCTCTACCGTGGCGGGGATCGCCGCACGGAGACACCTCGGGCTCACGCGTTGCTCGACATGTTCGGCGTCTCCCTGCGCGCAGGCGCGAAGCCTGGACAGGTGTCCGGCGGTCAGGCGCAGCGGATCGCGATGTGCCGGGCGCTTCTCGGAGACCCGAAGATCCTGCTGGCTGACGAACCGACAGGGAACCTCGACCCGACCTCTTCCGATGTGGTCGTGACCGCGTTGCACACCCAGGCGGCCAGAGGCGCCGCCGTCATCGTCGTCACCCACGACCCTGCCCTGGTCGAACGGTGCGACCGGAGGATCGTCCTATGACCGCCACCGCCACACGCCCGGATGCGGCGACCGTTCACGAAGCCCGGCCGCAAGCCACGCCACCCCGGCGCCGGCGGATCCGAGCGATCCCGGTCATCAGGGAAGCGATCCTCGCTGCGATCGCCGCGCCGGTCGCTTCCACCCTCACGATCGTCATGATCGCCGGGATGTGCGCCGCCGTGCTCCTCACCTCCGGACGGACCGTCGGTGCGGAACAGGCGGTGATCGGGTCGATCGACTCAGCGGGCACCAGGTCGATCATCGTCCGAGCCGAACCCGGCGCCGGGCTTGACGCGTCCGTCCTCGACCGGGTCGCGAATCTCGACGGGATCGAATGGTCCGCCGCTTTCGGACCTGCAAGCGATGTGCGAAACGCTGCCTTCCCCGGCGGCAGCCGAGTGCCGCTCCGCCTGGCGTACGGCGCCGACTGGTCGATCTTCGGGCTTCCTGCCACCCTGCCGGCCGACACGTCGGTCGCGTTCGGGTCGGCTGCCGCGCTCGAGCAGCTCGGTATGCCGGAACCGGTCGGCGGGGTCGAGACCATCGACGGTGTGGGGTATGCGGTCGCTGGATCGTTGACCGTGCCGGAGCACTTGGCGTTCCTCGAGCCGGTGCTGATCGCACCACAGCCCGCGGGAACAGACCGGCCAGTGTCGACGCTGGTTGTGATCGCCGAACGCCCAGATCTCGTCGCGCCGGTCGCCGCGGCGATCGGTGGGATCCTCGCCGTCACCGACCCGTCGAAGGTGTCGGTGCAGACCAGCGAGGACCTCGCGAGCCTCCGCGCGATCATCGAAGGTCAGCTCGGGTCGTTCGGTCAGACCCTCACCATCGGAATCCTGGCGCTCACCGGGCTGCTGGCCGCCGCGATCCTCTACGGCATCGTGATGATGCGTCGGAAGGACTACGGCCGCCGCCGTGCGCTCGGCGCGAGTCAGCGGCTGATCGTGTCGATGCTCCTGATTCAGACGGCGGTGCTCGCTGCCGTCGGTGCCGTGGCCGGCAGCACTGTCGGCGCAGCCATACTCCTCGCCGGCGGCGACCCGATGCCGGGTCTCGCGTATGTCGGAGGAGTGTCCATCCTCGCCGTCGTCGTGGCGATCATCGCCAGCCTCGTCCCAGCTGTCGTCGCCTCCCGCCGCGAACCGATCTCCGAGCTCCGCGTCCCGTAGGTTCGCGCACGAAGAAGGGCCCCACCGAGGTGGGGCCCTTCTTTCGGATCGATCAGGTGGCTAGACGTGTCCGATTCCGAAGTTCCAGGGCGCGAAGATCGCGTCGTTCTCGCTGTAGTAGTCCCAGGTGTTGATAGCGACGGAGTACGCGTTCTCGTACCCGTCGAGCGACCCTTCACCGAGGATCGGGCCGGTCTCGGCGCGTACCTGGTCGTACCCGTTCCCGTACCAGGGCTCGCCGAGCTCGGCGGCGAGGGATTGGCCGTCATCTCCGGGCTGGAACCCGGTGATCGTCTGAACAGTGACGCCGTCTCCCACGACCGGATCGTTGAAGAGGATGTTCACGTTCATGTCCAACGAGATGCCTTCGGCTTCGTGTTCGTCGAACACCCGGACGCCGTTGCCCCACCAGTATTCGGTGGTGGGCCACGACTCCATGCCGCCTTCTGAGGTCGTCTCCCCGTCCGGTGCAGCGCCCAGCACCGCGGAGAGCGTGCCGATGAACTCGGCCGCCTCCGCGTCGTAGGAGAGGGTGGAGACGAGTAGGCCGCCGGCGTCGCGGAACTCGAGGTATTCCGGTCGGACGACGATCCCCGTGACGTTGGTCAGCGGGTCGACCGGTTCCGGCTCTGCCGTGGGAGTCGGAGCGGGTGTGTCGACCACCGGCTCCGGAGTGGGGGTCGGTTCCGGTGTCGGCGCCGTGCAACCGGCCAGGGTCACGGCGGCCGCGGCGGCGATCGCGAAGAGGGCTGCAGTACGTCGTCGAGTTGCGGCGTCCACGGGTGCTCCATTCGAAGGAGGGGCGGAGAAGGCTCTCCGCTTGGATCATGACATGCGGCGTATTCCGTTCTCGGAATCGATACGTCGCTCGCCGAAACCATGCGCGGCAACAGCCCCGCACATGAGCGTTCCATGAAGAAGAAGACCCCCGCGGGGACCGCCCTCAAGAAGTACGGGCTGCCGCTCGGCACCCACATCCTCGGGGTGCATCTCGGCACCGAACTCGACGGCGACGCACTGACGATCGCCTCCGACGGAAGCTACGACGCGAACACCGGGCACGCCGCATTCGCGTGGATCAGCGACGACGGACGCTACCGCACCGGAGAGGTCCAGCACGGAGACTCCCTCCTCGCTGAGCTCACCGCACTCACCGAAGCGGTGGAGTTCATCGCGTCGGCTGACATTCCTCGGGCCGTTATCCTCATCGACTGCCGTGCAGCAATCGCCGCTGTGGCGCAGGTTGCCTCTGGTGCGCAGGCATCTCGCAAGCACCGCCCAGTCCGCCTCGCAAGCCGTATCGTCGCCGCCGCCGAAGGCCGAGACGTTGAGATCCGCTGGGTGCGCGGACACGACGGCCACACGCTCAACAGCCTCGCCGACAAGCTCGCCAACGTGGAGATGTGCGCCCGCCGTCATGCCGTCAGCGCGGACGGGTTCCGCCAGGTGAAGCCGCTGCTGCAGCGGTTCCGCGACATGGTCGCGGGCAGCCTGTCGACGGATCCGGGGTATGAGCTCGCCGCGTGATCCGCGAACATGGGTCGGGCCGCGCATGACTCCCATGAAGAGACCGGCGAGCCTCCGGCTGATGAAAGGACCACCATGACTGCCACCGACGTGTGGATGATCTGGGCGACCGAAACCGAGCGGAACGACGTCCTGTGGCTGGTCGGCGCCTGGGATGACGCGACGACCGCCGAGAACAACCTCGGCTGGGCCGACGCGGTGAAGCAGGCGAAGAGCGACCACGGCGCCGACAACATCCAGATCATCAAGACCACGATCGACCTCGACGCAGTCCACGCGGCATTCAACGCCGACGCAGCCCACGAACCGGCCGGCATCCGCGAGCCCGAGCTCGACGTCCGCATGATCTGGGCCCGCGAAGACAACGTCTACTGGATCGAAGACGCCTGGGACAACCAGGCTGCCGAGGAAGCGCTGGAGGACTGGGAGAAGGCGGTGTCGACGGTGGTTGAGCGCTACGGCGCGGACAACACCCGCGTCGTGAAGGTGGAGGTCGACTACGCCGCCGTCGCCGCCACGTTCGTCCCGCCGACGATCACATCGGGCCCGGTCCGCACCGCGGCGGTGACCGCATGACCTCGTTCCGCGCTGTCGCCGAGCTCGCAGAGAACGACTTCGATCGTGTCGACGAGATCGTCGACGCCGTCAGCAAGGTCCTCACCGAACCATCCACAGTCGTCGTGAACGAAGGTGTGCAGATCGTAGTCACCATCGCGGGCGACGACGCGGTCAACGTGCCGCAGATCGTCGGCACGCTGCAGGGGTGGCTTGACGCTCCGAGCGAGGTCACCTCCATCGGCGTCGTCGACGACAACGACTGACGCCACCAACTACCCAGGAGCGCGAATGCCCATCATCGAAGGCACCACCACCAAGCTGAACGAGAGGTCCCGCACCTACACGTTCCCGCAGGGCACGTTCGGATCGAGAGGGTCGTGGAACTCACCGTCCGGCCGAGCGGCAGCCACCGCCTCAAGAGCGCAGACGGAAGGCTCCACGTCATCCCGTCGACGTGGATCGCGATCACCATCGAGGACGAGTCCGGCAACTGGACCGTCTGACCGCAGCGATGGATCCGGCCGCTGCCGTCTGGCACACCGGCGAGTGGTCATCGTGGCCGTCTTCGCTCCACAAGAATGGATCCTGAAATGAGCACCGATATCGCCCCGGCCTCCGCCACCCATCGGAGGAAGACGTTCCGCAGCCGCCTGCTTCCCACCCGCCTCGAGCGGAAGATGTTCCGACTCGCGGACAGGCTGTTCGACGACATCGACTTCGTCCGTGAGAACGCTGGTCTCTCCGAGAACGACCCTGAGTTCCGGCGGGTGGTCACTGCTCGATTCGGCGCCGACACGCTCGCCCGGTACGACGCCTGGCTGGACGACCTCGCTGCCCAGCAAGTTTTCTAGTCCGCGCCCCGCGCATGATCTGCGCGTGAAGAACCCCACAGCACTCCTCGCCGCGGCGCTGCTTGCCGCCACCCTTTCCGGATGCGCCGGCGCAGCCGCCGCGGACCCTGCGACCACCGCCACCGCGAACCCGGTCACCCCGACACCCGCTGCGACAGCATCCGAGCCGCCCGCCACCGTCCCTGCACCGACGAGCACCGCGCTCACACTCCTGGAGACGCTGCCCGTGAGGGGTCGTGCCCCGAAGACCGGGTACTCCCGCGACCAGTTCGGTGACGGGTGGAAGGACCCGGACCGGAACGGCTGCGACACCCGCAACGACATCCTCGCCAGGGACATGCCGGACGAGGTCAAGGACGGCCCGTGCAAGGTGGTGTCCGGGACGGTGTTCGACCCGTACACCGGGAAGACCATCGCGTTCATCCGCGGGAACGACACGTCGATGGCGGTGCAGATCGACCACAGGGTGCCCCTTTCGAACGCATGGCAGACCGGCGCGCAGCAGCTGTCGTTCGATCAGCGAGTGCAACTGGCGAACGACCCGTTGAACCTGATCGCCGTTGACGGACCCACGAACGGGCAGAAGTCCGACGGGGACGCTGCCACATGGATGCCGCCGCAGCGCGGGTACTGGTGCGAGTACGTCACCGCGCAGGTGCAGGTGAAAGCGAAGTACGGGCTCTGGGTCACCCAGCCGGAGAAGGACGCGATCGTCAGGGCTCTCGGCACCTGCACGGGCGGCGAAGGCGTCGACGTCGGTGTGACGATCGAGACCCAACCGCCCGTCGAGGTGGTGCCTGCCCCCGCACCGGCCCCTGCTCCCGGCGCTGAGGCCAGCTACGCGAACTGCGACGCCGTCCGCGCCGCCGGCGCAGCACCAATCCACGCAGGCGACCCCGGCTACACGACGAAGCTCGACCGGGACGGCGACGGCACCGCCTGCGAATGATGGGCACCGCACCCCATGGCGTGTGCCCTTCCGCCCTCGTAGCCTTTCCTCACTGGAGAGAACGGGAGGCGACGATGCGACGAAGGATCGCCGCTGCTGTAGTCGGGGTGTTCGCCGTTTCGATCTCGCTGACCGCGTGTGCGGGCTTCGCTCCTGCCAGCTACGACGCCGGTCCTGCCGCTGATTGCATGCTCGAGGACGACCGCACCGACTGGCAGAGCCAGGTGGGGGAGGTCCGTCCGTACACCGACGCCTATCTCCGCCAGCACGGCATCGAGCCGGGAGTAGACCAGCCTGCGCAGTTCTCGGGGGGCGCGTCCACTGGCGGCGACATCCTCCGGGGGATGGGCTGCGACCCGGACGACCCCTACTTCCGCTCCACAGTCACACAGGCATTCGCGGAAAGCTTCGAGAAGCTAGAGACACTCGCTTCGACAGCCCCGGAGACGCCGCAGGCGGCAGCGAGCACCTGCCCGTTCACTTCGGATACGACGGTGCCATCGTCCGAGAAGTCCGTTGCGGTCAGGCCCTACGTCGAAGCATGGGTGGCAGGCAACGGCATCGACCTTCTGGCGGACTGGAACCAGCTTGGCACCTCGGCTTGGTACGACACTTACGGGCGGACTGGCCCGGTCCCGCTGCAGATCGTCCGAGCCATCGGGTGTCCAGAAGAACCGATGTCGACCTACATCGTCTCCAACGCGATCGGCGCTGTGCTGACGGATGCCCTCATCGCGGCAGACGTCCCAGGTAGTGGAGATCCGGCCGACGGCGTCGACATCCCCGACGTCGACGCCCCTGACGTGAACCCGTTCTACTGCAACTGGTCGTTCCGCGGCGGGGTCAACTGCGGCATCCACGGCTGACCGCCAGGCTCTGGCTCGCCGCATGCCTTCGAGGCATGAACGCTCTCCGTAAGGCCTGGAACATCGCCGCGCCAGCCGTCGCACCCAGCCTGGTCATCGTTGCGGTGCTCGCCGTAATCCTCGGCTCGGCCGCGGTCGCTGCATCGGGTCGCTGACCCTCGAGCGGTCGCGGCTTGGCGGCCGCACACAGACTCTTGCATGACCACGACGTTCAACGAATCCACTGTGCTCCGCGCCGGCGCCGGACCGAACCCGGGATGGTTCGCCGGCCACACGCCGTCACCCGCTGAGACCGTGCTGGAGCTCTCCCTCGCCGATGAGGACACCGCGAACCTCGACCGGGTCGCGGAGATCGCCGCACGGTTCGACGCGGCGACCGCGACGGAGCGGGATGACCTGTACCGGCTGATCAACGCGATCAACACGAACGGCCGGATGCGGGTTCGCGACCAGGCGCTTACCGGGATCCGCAGGCTTGCGGCGGTCAGCAGGAACCACGCCGCTGCGGACGCCGCACGCGCCCTTCACGAGGACCGCCAGCTCGCCGCGGCCGCCGGTGCGGTCGGCGCTGCTGAACTGCAGAAGCGGACGTTCGCTCTCCTTGCGGCCAGCGACGCAGCCGAAGCCCTCGCCGCCCGACCGCACATCGGAAGGGCTCCCGGCTTCAACCAGGCGGCGTACGACCATCTGACCTATCCGTGGCGTGCTGTCTTCGGGCCGATCCACCCGGCCGACGATGCACGACCGTTCACGTGGGGTGCCTACCCGGCCGTCTGACCCGGGCGGCCCGCGCATGTAAGCGCTGAAGACAGAAACGGAGCCTCCCGATGACCATCACCGCACCCGTCACCCACATCCGCACGAACCGTGCCCCTCTCACCCGCTCACAGCTGCTCTCGATGGTCGTCGACCGTTTCGAAGCGACCGGCGAACCCGTCGAGTTCCACAGCTCCAGCGCCGGTGACGAGCGCCGCATCATCGGCTCGCTGTTCGCCGACGGCCTCGTCGACTTCGCCGGTGTCGGCAATGGGGTCATCCCCACGGCAGCTGGCCGCGAGCTGGCCCACGCACAGGCTGCCTGATCCATGTCGGACAAGCACAACTACCGCACGAAGCCCGGCAGCACGCAGCTGAACGGCTCCGACCCGAAACCGCAACCGGCCGCGGAGATCGTCCTCCCGACCGTCGGTGCCGGCACGTATGCTGACGCCGTGACCACCATCGAGATGCCGTACCCGACTGTCCCGATCGTCGACGGAGAGGCTGCATCGTTCGTCGTCGGCTCAGCGGAGAGCGTCGACTGCATCTGCGGGAACGACATCGTTGGTCACGGGTTCACCGCCGCTGCCCGCGACGGACGTGTCGCCAACCTCACCGGAAGCGGCACCGGCCTTGCAGAAGCCGATCAGGACGGCGGCCTCGCCGTCTGCAACCGCTGCGGGCGCGTGTACGACGACCGCGACCTCGCCACCGAGACCGGCGAATCCCCAGTGCTCGCACGCGTCGACGTCAACTCTGTCGCTTGGGCGGATGACCGCGCCATCTACGAGAACCAGTTCGGGACCACCACGCACTGGCCGCGGGAGACGACACCGGATGTCGCCGCGTGGATCGCCTCGCCGATCGGATCGGACGCGGTGCCCGCGGATCGGGCGACCTTGCTCGAGCAGGTCCGCGAACACCAGGTGCTCCGCTCGTCACTGTCCGTGAACTACGACGAGGCGTTCGGGTTCGACGCGTTCAGCGCCGAGCTCGATGCGGATCAGGATGCCACGGTCGACCGGATCGAGCGGATCGCCGCCCAGCACCCACGGTTCGTGGAGCTCGGCGCGCTCAGCCTTGCCGACGACTCGGACGACCTCGACCAGGTGAACGAGCTCGCGTACGCGATCCTCCACGACAGCATCGCACGGGTGCAGCGACACCGCTGACCCTCGAAGGTGGGCGGGCGGCCGCGTGCCACCGGGTCTACCTTTCGATCATGAACTGGCCGGACTTCTGGACGGCACTGCTCGCATCCCTGCTGGGAGCGCTTGTTGGTGGCGGCACGGCCTGGCTGCTCGCCAGGTCACAGCGCGCCGACGACCGACGCGCACGGTTCGATGAGGCGCTGGCTGACCTCATCCGCGCCGTACGTGAGGAAGCACCGGCGCTCGCCCGCGCTCAGAAAGCGGTCGAAGAGTTCGAGACCGGTTTGAACTACCGTCTCGACGAAGGCGAACGGCTCACGCAGACAATCGCCTTCGCCGACCGGGTCTGGGCTGCGGACCGGATCGGTGAGCGGAGCAACACCTTGGCGGCAGTGGCGGTCCTCCTTGCACCGAAACGTGACCTCCCGTCTGCGCAGTACGCGAAGCAGCGCGTGGAGACCGAGTTCTTCATGCGGCAGCGTCCGATGGGAACGGCGGACCTGACGATCCTCGAAGGGGCGCTGGCGAGATGGCGGCGAGGGGATTCACCCACGCTCGAGGCAGCATTCTGGGCTGAGCGTGCAGCTGACACCGAGCGGATGAACCGGGCATTCGCGCGCTGGAAGGCGACTCCGGACGAACCGGCTCAGGCCTGACCCGTGGCAACTGGCTCGCGTCGAACCCGGCTGACTGCGTCCGGCGCGGCGCTGAACTTCCCGGACCGCCCGTCCTCGGTGACGTAGTGGACGCGGATGCCGCGGCCGACTCGGGTGAGCTTCGTGATCTCGAACACCGACCCGGCGGCGGACACGATGGCGTCCCCGACCGTGAGGTCGCGCGTTTCGGTCAGCACCAAGCCTTCCATGCCGGAACCTTCTCATGACCCTCCGACATCCGCCCCGCCCGCGCATGTACCCGGTGAACCCCTGCACCAAGGAGCCGCATGCGCCCGGACCGTCGAGCCGCAACCACGATCACCGCGCTCGTCGCCGCGACCACCCTCGCGTTCGGACCGGCAGCCGCCGCGTCCGCCGAGGAGATCACCGCACCCGACGCACCACAATCCCCGGCGCCAGAGGGAACAGCCGCCCCGTTCGCCTGGGACGACCAGGTCACCGCTCCGGCCATGCAGGCTGGCGTCCCGGTTGACTGGACGATCCCCGCGACCGGCGCCGACGGGTTCACCGCCGACCTGCTCCCAGCCGGGCTCACCATCGACGGAGGCCGCCTCACCGGCACACCCACCGAGCCCGGCTCGTTCACCGTGACGTTCACCGCCCTGGCTACCGGCCAGCCTGATTCGTCTCGCGTGTTCGTGCTGGTGGTGGCTGCGGCGCCGCCGGTGTGGGAGGGCGCGGACGCGGTGACAGTGTCGGCGTTCGACCCGGTGGACGTGTGGTTCTCCGCTGCGGGCGCTGATTCGTATTCGGCTGAGACGCTGCCGGGTTCGTTGGTGTTCGGTTCGGATGGGCACTTGACGGGGTCCGCCCCGGATGCCGTGACGCAGGTGGACCTGGTGTTGACGGCGGCGGGTGCGGGCGGTTCGGTGACCAGGTCGTTCGTTGTGCTGTTCGATTGGGCGGCGCGGGTGTCGGCGCCGACGGTGGTCGCTGGGGTGCCGGCGGCAGGGCAGCAGCTGGTGTTGGCGGCGGATGGGTTGGTTCCCGGCGGTGAGGTTCTGCTGCAGGTCACCGACCAAGATGGGGTGGTGGCGCTCGAGCACCGGGCGTGGGCGGATGAAAGCGGGCGGTTGAACACCGCGCTCCCGCTCCCGAGCTCTGCCGCTGGCGCGTACCAGGCGACCTTCACCGCCCCGGCCCTCGCCGGCGGGACCGCCGGGTGGACGGTCCACTACTCCGTCGACACCGCAGGCACCGTCGTTGAGGTCTCCACCGCCGGTCCGGTCGACGACCCGCTGCCCGCACCGTCATGGGCGGCGGACGCCGGCATCGCACCGGTCAGGGCGGGGGAGCAGTTCACCGCCACGATCGCAGCGGCGGACGCGACGACTCACCATGTCGACAGTGTCCTGCCGGACGGGGTGGAGTTCGACCCGGCCGCCGCCACGCTCACCGGGAAGATCCCGTCACCTGGCAGCTACGACCTCACCGTCACCGCCGCCAACCGCCGCGGCGCCACCTCGCACACGTTCACCGTCACCGTGAACCCCGCCGGGCTCCTCACCATCACCCCGCTGTTCCAGATCGGCGACCCGGCCGACGGTGCACTCGTCGAACTCACCGGACAACGCCTCGACCCTGGCACCTCGTTCACCGTCACCGTCGACGGCGAATCGGTGCTCGAGCAGACCGTCGGGCCGGACGGCGCAACGACCGGCACAGCCGCCATCCCCGCAACCGCAGGCGCACACCGGATCGAGGCCGGCGGCGAAGCCGTCGGCCGGACCATCACCGAGCAGCTCTGGGTGACCGTCGACGAGAACGGCCGTATTGCCAGCATCACGGCGGACGAGCCGGATGCCGGGCCGCCGACGGTGCCGGGTCAGCCGGCGCCGGTTCCTGTGCCGCTGCCGGAGATCCTCGAGGAGTGGGACGACTGGGAGACGGGTGCGGCAGAGGTTGAACCGGTGGTCGCGCCGGTCGCGGCGCCAGCTGCGGTGTCCCCGGCGCCCGGGTTCAACATCGACGGTGGCTGGCTGTTCGGCGCCGGGGTGGTGTTCGCAGGGGTCGCGGCGATGTTCCGCAGGCGCGGCGCCTCGGATTAGTCCTTGTCGTTTTCGAGGACGTTGCTGATGTACGTGTCGACGTCCATGCCGTACATCTCAGCTCGCTGACGGTCGCGCCAGTCGAGCTCGGAGTGGCCTTCGTACCATTCGTGCTGCATCTGGCGCCGGGACTTCCACTCGGTCTCGCCGCCGGTCTCGGCCGTGGCCCTTTTAGGGAGTCGATCCTGG
>NZ_WJSP02000220.1 GCF_009720255.1 Agromyces humi
CGCGGCCACACCGTCGTCTCGGCCGTGATCGAGGATCCGGTCTGCAGCGACCTCGTCGAAGCGCTCTGGGACGACGATGCCCGGCAGCTGCCCGGGTTCGACCTCGCCGACTACCGGGCCGCGCTCCCCGACCGCGAGCGCCACCAGCCGCTCGGCCACCTCCCTGGCCGCCACCGGCTGCGACCGCATCCTCGGAACGAGCACGAGCGGACCGACCTTCGCGGTGTCGAAGATCTGCCCCGCGAACTCGTGGAACTGCGTCGCGCACAGGATCGTCCACGGCACGGGCCCGGCCGCGACGAGCTCCTCCTGCAGCACCTTCCCGGCGTAGTACGAGTGGGGCGCGTCGTCCACGCCCACGATCGAGAGCGCGACGTGGTGCCGCACCCCCGCAGCCACCTCGGCGGCGAGCAGGGAGCGGGTGACCGCGCCGAAGAAGTCGCGGGACGCGGCATCCGACAGCGTCTGCACCGACGCCACGTCGATCACGGTGTCGACGCCCTCGAGCGCGCCGGCCACGCCCGCGCCCGTCACGAGGTCGACGCCCGTCGACCGGGCCAGCACGATCGGGTCGTGGCCTCGCTCGCGCACGACGTCGACGACGTGGTGTCCGACGGTTCCGGTTCCTCCGGCGACGGCGATCTTCATCGGGTGGTCTCCTCTTCGGCGGTCGGGATGCGGTGTTCGCTGCTCACATCCAATACGACCGGATGCCCCGCCGCGATGTGACATCCGGCGGAGAACTCGGACCGGGCGCTGCGGCCCGCGGCGAGCGACGCCACCCGCACCCGCACCTGCACCCGCACCCGCACCCGCACCTGCACCTGCACCTGCACCTGCACCTGCACCTGCACCTGCACCCATCTGCGGATATACGATCTGGCGCGCCGCCATTCGGACCCGCAACTCGGCGCGCCAGATCGTATATCCGCAGTTCGGAGCGCGAGCGCGAGCGCGGGCGGGGGCGGGGCGCGACGGGGAGCGCGAGCGCGGGTCGGAGACCGGGGGGACGAACGTCGGAGGCGGTGGCTACCGTGGACCCGTGGAGCCGCACCGTCTCGATCGCACGCAAGCGCGCCGCATCGCCGTGCGCGCCCAGCTGCTCGACGCCGACCGCCCGACCGACCTGGTCGAGACCGTGCGGCACCTGACCTTCCTCCAGGTCGACCCGACCGCCGCGATCGCGCCGAACGCCGACCTGGTGGCCTGGAGCCGACTCGGCGCCGGGTACGCGCCCGCCGACCTCGTGCGCGCGCTCGAGGACGACCGCACCCTCATCGAGTTCAACGCGCTGATCCGGCCGATGGAGGACCTCGCCCTGTTCCGCGCCGAGATGGAGCAGTCACCCGACTATCCGCGGTGGCGGGAGTGGCTCGACGCCAACGAGCCGTTCCGCCGAGACGTGCTCGCGCGGCTGCGCGACGAAGGACCACTCACCTCTCGAGAGATTCCCGACACGAGCGTGGTGCCCTGGGCGTCATCGGGGTGGACCGGCAACCGCAACGTGACGCAGATGCTCGAGTTCCTGGCCGCCCGCGGCGAGATCGCCATCGTCGGCCGCCGCAAGCGGGAACGCATCTGGGACCTGGGCGAGCGCGCCCTGCCCGCCGATCTGGGCGCATTGCCGGCCGACGAGGCCCGCCGGCTGCGCGACGAGCGCCGGTTGCGCTCACTCGGCATCGCCCGCGCGAAGTCGCCGGTGGTCCCGATGGAGCCGGCGGATGTCGGCGCCGCCGGCGAACCCGCCGTGGTCGAGGGGGTGGCGGGCGAGTGGCGCGTGGACCCCGCGTTGCTCGGGCAGCCGTTCGAGGGGCGCACGGCCCTGCTCTCACCGTTCGACCGGCTCGTGCACAACCGCACCCGTGCCCTCGAGCTGTTCGAATTCGACTACACGCTCGAGATGTACAAGCCCGCGGCGAAGCGACGATGGGGGTACTTCGCGCTGCCGATCCTGCACGGCGATCGCCTCGTGGGCAAGCTCGACGCGACGGCCGATCGCAAGGGCGGCGTGCTCGTCGTGAACGCGATCCACGAGGACGAGCCGTTCACAGCCGAGGTGCAACGGGAAGTCGACGACGAGATCGACGCGCTGGCGTCGTGGGTGGGACTCGACGTGCGGCGCTGAGGCGCGGCGCCCTCGCCGGAGCGGCCCGAGGCTACCCGCGCAGCAGCTCCCGCAGCGTCTGGATCGTGTCGGCGTCTTCGGGCCGCTTGTCGTCGCGGTAGCGCTTGACCCGCGCGAACCGCAGCGCGAT
This sequence comes from Agromyces humi, assembly GCF_009720255.1. GTDB lineage: Bacteria > Actinomycetota > Actinomycetes > Actinomycetales > Microbacteriaceae > Agromyces > Agromyces humi. The sequence goes on from NZ_WJSP02000220.1 coordinate 2,256, forward strand.
GCCGCCGGGATACCGCGACGACCGCTGCACGCCGTCGATCGCGATCTCGACCACGATGCTCGGCGCGACCCACACGGTGTTGGCGGTGACGGTGCCCCGAGCGGATGCCTCGTGGCGCGCCGCGGCGGCCGCGGCATCCGTCGTCTCGGGGTCGACGAATGCGGGCGCGAACCGGGCGAGGCGTGCGGGGTCCATCGCCGCCCGCGGTCGGTCGTCACGCGTCACCCCGCCGACGGCGACGAGCTAGGCGTCGAACACGCCGGCGGCCTGCGCGGCGGCGGCCGCCTCGGGCGTCGCGGCATCGGTGCCGTGGGTCATGGGTGGTTCCTCCGTGTCAGGGTCGGCGAGAGCAAACACCATGATTGCAAATGATCGTTCATCCTGTCCAGCGATCATCGTCGTGAACGCTTGTCGGAGAGCTCGCTCCGTATTCCGGCTGGATATCCGCTCGGTAACGATCAGGCAACCGACTCTTGACGGCATGGCGGCACCTCCGACATCATCGTGACCACACCGTGACTGAAACTGATTGATATTTGCTCATTCTGGTCAGTCGCATGCACGCGGCGGTGAGACCGCCGCCCGCACCGGCGCGGCGACCGCGGCGCTCGTGATCCAAGAACAGTGAGGAACCACGTATGAAGAAGTCGCTCCGCTTCGGCGCCGCGATCGCCCTCGCGGCCACCGCTTCGCTCACGCTCGCGTCCTGCGGGTTCGGCGGCGGTTCCGGCTCCGACGACGAGTCCGGTGGCGCGACCACCCTCGACCTGCTCGTCCCGAGCTACTCCGACAACACCCAGGGCCTCTGGGAGGACGTGATCGAGGGCTTCGAGAAGGAGAACCCCGACATCAAGGTCAACCTCGAGGTGCAGTCGTGGGACAACCTCGAGTCGGTCATCACCACCAAGATCCAGGGTGGTGAGGCCCCCGACATCTACAACGGCGGCCCCTTCGCCGGCTTCGCGGCCGACGGACTGCTCTACCCCGCTGAAGAGGTCGTCTCGGCTGACACGTTCAGCGACTTCCAGGACTCGTTCATCGCGAACGCCGAGGTCGACGGCACCGCCTACGCGCTGCCGCTGATCGCGTCGGCTCGTGCGCTGTTCGTCAACAACGCCCTGCTCGAGCAGGCCGGCGTCGCCGCGCCGCCCACCACGTGGGACGAGCTGCTCGACGCCGCCACGAAGATCTCCGCGCTCGGCGGCGGCATCGCCGGCTACGGCATGCCCCTCGGCTCCGAGGAGGCGCAGGCCGAGGCGGCCGTGTGGCTCTGGGGCGGCGGCGGCACGTTCGGCGACGCCACCGAGATCACGGTCGACGACCCGGCGAACCTCCCGGGTGCCGACCAGATCAAGAAGATGATCGACGCAGGTGCGACGCAGGCCGACCCCGGCTCGACCGACCGCTCGCCGCTCATGGACATCTTCATCCAGGGCAAGATCGGCATGCAGGTCGGCCTCCCGCCGACCGTCGGCCAGATCGAGGAGAACAACCCCGACCTCGACTACTCGATCGTCCCGATCCCCACGGAAGACGGCAGCCCCTTCACGCTCGGCGTGATGGACCAGCTCATGGCCTTCCAGAACGACGGCGACAAGCAGGACGCGATCACGAAGTTCCTCGACTACTACTACACGGCCGACGTCTACGTGCCGTGGGTGCAGACCGAGGGCTTCCTGCCGGTGACGAAGTCGGGCGCCGAGGCGCTCGGTGGCGAGGAGGCGCTCGCGCCGTTCCTCGAGGTGCTGCCCGACGCGCAGTTCTACCCGAGCACGAACCCCAAGTGGTCGGCGACGGATGCCGCGTTCAAGGCGCTCTTCGGACAGATCCAGACCAAGCCCTCCCAGGAGGTCCTGACCGAGATCCAGGCCCAGGTCGACGCGGGCTGAGCCCCGCGACATCCGCAACGAACGCACCACCGGAGGGATCGGTGACCATCGAATCATGAGCACCACGACCGACACGTCATCGTCCCGAGCGGGGGCGGCCACCGGCCGCCCCCGCCCCGGCGGGAAGGCGCCCGCCTCGGGCAAGCGCAAGGCCGGCGGGCGCGACCTGCTCGCCTCGCTGCCCTGGATCGGGCCGGCGCTCATCCTCATCTTCGGCGTCGTGATGTTCCCGGCCGTCGTCATGTTCTACAACTCGACCCGCGACATCTCCATCTCGGGTCTCGACCACGGCTCCGTCGGCTTCGACAACTACGTCGAGGTCTTCTCGTTCCCCTACTTCTGGCCGATCTTCGCGCGCACCATCGTGTGGGTCGTCGTCGTCGTGGCCGCCACCGTGCTCATCTCGCTGGGGCTCGCGCAGATCCTCGACAAGGCGTTCCCCGGCCGGCGCATCGTGCGACTCGCGGTGATCATCCCGTGGGCGGCATCCGTCGTCATGACGACGCTGGTCGTCTACTACGGCCTCGAGCCGTACTTCGGCATCATCAACAAGTTCCTCGTCGACGTCGGCCTCGTCGACACGCCGGAGGGCTACGGCTGGACCCGGAACCCGGCCACGGCGTTCGCCTGGTCGATCGTGGTCGCCGTCTTCGTCTCCCTGCCGTTCACGACGTACACGATCCTCGCCGGACTCGCGACGATCCCGGGCGACGTGCGCGAGGCGGCCAAGATGGACGGTGCCGGACCCATGCGCACCTACGTGAGCGTCATCCTGCCGCAGCTGCGCGGCGCCCTGAGCGTGGCCGTGCTCATCAACATCATCAACGTCTTCAACTCGCTGCCGATCCTGAAGGTGATGACCGGGTCGATCCCCGGCTACGACGCCGACACGATCATGACGCTGATCTTCAAGTACATCCAGAACCAGCACAAGGTCGACGTCGCCAGCGCGCTGTCGGTCGTCGCCTTCGTCATCGTGATCGTGATCGTCGCGGTGTACGTGAAGGTCGTCAAGCCCATGCAGGAGGTCTGACCCGTGGCCGTCACCGCCCCCGCGTTCGAGACGATCGACGCGCCCGCGGCATCCGCTCGCCGTCGCCGTTACACCGAAGACCAGGTGCCCATCGGGCGTGTGCTGCTGCGCATGCTCGGCGGCCTCATCGTGCTGGCGATCTTCATCCTCCCGTACACGATGATGTTCTTCGGCTCGGTGAAGACGAAGGCGCAGATCCGCTCGGTGGAGCCCACGTACCTCCCCACCGAGTGGCACTGGGAGAACTACATCAACATGTGGTCCACCCCCGAGACGCCGCTGCCGCAGAACCTCATCTCCACGATCGTGATCGCGGTCTTCGCGACCGTGCTGGTGCTCGGCGTGGCCATGCCCGCGGCGTACTACACGGCGCGGTTCCGGTTCCCGGGCCGCTTCGTGTTCCTCTTCCTCGTGATCGTCACGCAGATGCTGCAGCCCGCCGTGCTCACGTCGGGCCTCTTCCGCCAGTTCGTCACGCTCGGCCTCATCGACACCTGGGCGGCGATGATCCTCATCAACGCCGCGTTCAACCTGTCGTTCGCGGTGTGGATCATGCACTCGTTCTTCGCGGGCGTGCCCAAGGAGATCGACGAGGCCGCGCAGATCGACGGCGCCGGGCGGCTCACGGTGCTGTTCCGCATCCAGCTGCCGCTCGTGTGGCCGGGCATCGTCACCGCGATCGTGTTCACGTTCGTCGCCTGCTGGAACGAGTTCGCGGCGTCGCTCGTGATCCTCTCGACCGCGGGCAACCAGCCCCTCTCCGTGGCCCTCACGAAGTTCGTCGGGCAGTACGAGACCTCGTGGCACTACGTGTTCGGCGTTTCGATCGTGGCGATCATCCCCGTGGTCATCCTGTTCATGCTCATCGAGAAGCGCCTGGTCGGCGGCCTCACGGCGGGCAGCGTCAAGTAGCGCGCGGATGCCGCGCCCGGGCGCCAGCGGCGCCCCCGCCCGCCA
>NZ_WJSP02000221.1 GCF_009720255.1 Agromyces humi
TCGGCGCGCAGCTCGGCGACATCGAGGAGGGCGACACCGTCGTGGTCTTCGGCGCGGGCCCCGTCGGCCTCTTCGCGGCGAAGTCCTCGTGGCTCATGGGAGCCGGACGCGTGATCGTGGTCGACCATCTCGTCGCTGAGGTACAGCCCGCGGAACGGGTCGTCGGGCTGCGGATCGGCCGCTCGACGCGCGGCGACCAGGCGCCGGATGCGGTCCTCGATCGCGCCGAGCCGCCCCAGCAGGTGCACGACGCTGGGGTCCTCGATCATCTCAGTCTCCCGTCGGAGCGGCACGGAACGCGGCATCCTCGATCCCCAGTCCCGCCGCGTCGAGCTGGGCGGTGACGCCGCCGGTGACAGGCGGTCCGGCGGGGTACAGGATCGAGCGGCTGAGCGGCGCGGTGACCACGACGTCGAGCGACGGCTTGAGCTCGCCGCCGAGTGACGACCAGACGTCGGCGAACGCCCGGTCCTCGGGCGGCGGCTGCGCGATCGTGATCGAGCACCGCAGTCCCGTCTCGGCGAGGGTCTCGATGATGAACGCGTCGGGAATGGCGTCGAAGCGGATGAAGCAGCGCAGCAGGGCGTCGAGCAGCCGGTGCTCGTCGTCGGGCCGTTGCGTCCACGCCGTGACGAGGTACGAGAGCTTGAAGTACCGCGGCGCGGGCGCGCGGTGGGTGACGATGCCGCGGTCGTCGCGCTGCTCCGAGAAGCCGTACTCGCGCCGGCGCACGTCCTCGCGGATGTCGTAGAGGAACAGGTCGACGGTCGGCGCGTTGCGGCGCGCCGCCCAGTCCTTCGTGGGGGCGTCGAGCGCCACGTCCACGTCGGCGGCGATGCCGTCGGACTCCTTGACGAGCGTGCGCAGCGCGTCGTCGATCTCGCCGATCATCCGCCCCTCCCGAGCAGGTTGGGCGCCATCGCCGAGCGCGGCGCGACGAGCAGGCGGTTGCTCGACGGGATGTCGCCGAACAAGCCGTCCACGCTGTGCATGACGAGCGTGCGGGTGCCGGGCAGCTCCCACCTCAGCACGAGCAGCGACCAGCGGGCCGAGGTCGGGTCGCCCGAGCCCGGCCAGCGCACGCTCGGCGTGTCGGTGGTCGCGCCCTCCCATCGGAACGTGACGGCGGCGTTCGGGGGCAGCGACGTGCCGATCGCGCCGATGCCCTCACCCGGCGTGGTCACCGACGGGGACACCCGCAGGTTGGGCTGGAGCACCGTGAACGGCTCGCGGTCCTCGCCGATCCACGACGGCGGCAGGGTTCCATCGACGGGCTCGGCAGCGGGTCCCTCGGGCGGCGTCGCGGGCTCATCGGGGCAGAAGCTCAGCTCGCCGGCGCACACGCATTCGCCGTTCTCGGCGATGTAGCATCCCTCGGGCGGCCAGGGTTCGGGATCGGGTGGCGGCGGGCTGGTCGCCGGAGGCGGGGCGAACGAGAGCGCGACGCCGTCGACGACCACGTCACCGGTGCGCGATGGCACCACCGGCACGGGCGGCAGGGTGGGCGGCGGCATGGCGAAGACCATGCGCACCTCGGCGACGGCGCCGACGGCGTCGAGCCCGACGATCGTGCAGCGACGGGTCGCGACGACGAAGATCGTGCAGCCGGTCTGCGACATCAGGGCGAGATGTCCGGGCCAGTCGTACTGCAGCTCGACCACGAGGCCGGGCAGGTCGCCGGACACCCCCGAGTCCACCGCGAGGCTGGTCGTGTGCCGCACCGTCGTCGTCGTGACGAGCGTCTTCCCGCCGGTGTACCCCACGGGACTGGAAAGTGCGAGGTCGAGCGGGATGCGCGCATCGGCGATACCGATCGTGTCCGATCCCGAGCCGACCCAGGCGGTGGGCAGCACCGAGTAGTCGTCGATGCTGCCGTTCCGGAGGAACACCGGAACGGCGCTGAGGGTAGCGATTCCGACGTCGGCAGCGGGCATCCCGAATCGCAACGTGATGACGGCGGTGTCTCCGATGCCCTCGAGCCCCGTGATCGTGCAGAGTCCGTCCTCGTACCGTGCACACCCCTGCACACCGGGTGGTTCGACGAGGCCGATGAGGCTCGACCAGTCGAAGCTGAGGCCGACGATGGGCCGGTCGGCGCTCACGAGCAGCTCACGGGCGTAGGTGACGGTGACGAACGCATTCGCATCCGGGCCACTCGCCCAGCCCCGATCCCGGTCGAACTCGACGGCAACGGTGAAGTTCTGCGAGTCGATCACGTATCGGTGCCCTGACGGCACGATCCAGGACGTCGGCAGCGGACGGTACTCGTTCTGGCCGAACGACTGGCGCACGCGCACGCCCTCAGCGCTGATGATGCCCTCACCGAGGACGTCGGACGGCCCGAACCGCAGTGTGACCACCGGCGAGGCGCCCGGCGCATCGAGACCCCTGACCGTGCAGGTCCAGGTCGACTCCTCCCAGTCGTCGCATCCATCGGGTTCGTCCAGCGGCTCGATGAACGCCGGCCAGGTGGGACGGAAGGCGACCTCGACATTCGGGATCGACATCGTCACCGCCGCGTCGTGCACCACTTCGTACGTGGCGACGACGCCGGGCCCGCCCGGCCATCCGACGGCGGCATCGAGTTGCGTCGTGATCGGGAAGACGTCGCGAAGGAGGCTGTAGGCGGCGGAGTCGGACATGATCCACTCGGCGGGCAGCGCGGTGGCATCCGAGGGCTGCGGCGGAGCCATCCTTCCCCGCCCGGTGCCGTGCCAACCAGCGAGCCTCACGGGCGCCGGGGGCGACGAGTCGCGGAGCGCCGGCACCGATGGGATGCGCTTGTACCATCCGGTCGTGGCGCCGGCGATCGTGAAGGCACCGTCGACCTGCTTCGACGGCGTCGATGCCGGTGCGAGGAATCGGATCCAGAAGCCCTCGTTCGCGGCCGCCCCGCCTGAGGTGGTGATCGAGCACACGCCACCGGCGAAGCCCCCGTCGCAGGCGCGCACGGCGTCACTGTCGTCGATCACCGTGAAACCCGACGGCCACTCGAGCCGCACGTCGACGGCGAGGTCGGGGGTGTCGTCGTCCTCGTCGTACCTCGCGTAGAGCGTGCCGGTCTGAATGACCGAGTAGTACGCGGTGATCGGCTCGCCGACGCCGCCGAAGCCTTCCTGCATCGACACGCTCGTGGTGAACGCACCGAGCACGACCGACGCGTCGTCACCGTCCCACGCCGACTCCGGGATGTCGGCGAAGTCCCCCTCCTCACCCGATCCCGTCTCGGAGATGGTCCTCGCCGCCGCGGTGAACCAATAGGTCGACGCGGTCGCCGACCGGGCGACGAACGCGACCTCGAACCGTGCCGTTCCTCCCGGGCTCCCGGCCCCGGGCGTGTAGCAGGAATCCCCGCTCGTCGGCGGTGTGGCCCCCGGCACCGCCGGGTCGAAGGAGTCGTCGTCGCCCCAGGCGGCGCATCCGCTCGGGGCGATCGCCTGCGAAGGCTCGAACCCGGACCCGGCCCACGAGAGCGGGACCCCGATCAGGGCGTCGGCGCCGAGGTCGACGTCGCCGGTGTTCTCGACCTCGACGGAGACGCGGACCACCTGCCCCGGCACGACCGTCGCCACGTCGGTCGTGACGGACACCTCGAACCCGAGCTCGGGTTCCTCCTCCACGGCGAACGACGGCTGCTCCGGCGTGAACGTGACGGCCCCGACGAACACGCCGGACGCGCTCGCCGCGATGATCGCCACCGCGGCGAGCAGCCGTGTCCATGAGCTCGCGCGTTCCACGTTCCTCCTCCGCTCAATCCAGATTCGAGGGAGACGGATGCTCCCGGCATCCGGCGCGGGGCACCTTTCCGCGCACGGGCGGGTGCCCCGACGGGCACCGCCCGACGGGCACCGCCCTTCGGGCAGCCGCCCGCGGCATCCGCTCAGATGAGGCCCTCGCGCACCGCGTACGCCACCGCATGCGAGCGGTTGCGCAACTGCAGGCGGGTGGTGACGTCGTGCAGCACGTTCTTCACCGTGCGCTCGGAGTACGAGAGCTTGGTGGCGATCTGCGCGGTGTCCCACCCCTCGGCCACGAGCCGGAGGACGTCGACCTCCCGGGCGGCGAGGCCGGTGAAGGTGATGCCGCGCGGGTCGAGCACCGTGCGCTGCAGCCGGCCGACCTGGTCGAGGAGGCGGCCGAGCAGGTCGGGCGGCACCGCGCCCTCGCCGGCGGCCGCCGTGAGGATGACGGACACGAGGCGGTCGGTCGTGGCATCCGCTCGTCGCACGAGCCCCACGACGCCGCTCTCGACGGCGCGCACGAGGTCCTTGTCGTCGAGGTGCGACGAGATGAGCACGACCCGGCTCGACCCGTTGCGGCGCAGGAAGCGCAGGGTGTTGAGGGTCTCGTCGTCGACCTCGTCGGAGATGACGAGCACCACATCGGGCGCCTCCTCCTCCTGCGGCCCGACGACGCGCACCTCGGGGCGCGGGCGGAGCGCGCTCGCGACGCCCGCCTCGGAGATGGGGTCGCGCGCATAGACCCGCACGGTGGTTCTGGTCATGGTCGTTCCTTCGCAAGTGCGGGTTGCGGGTCGTGCGGGGTGCTCGAGGACAGTATGTCCGGGCATCCTCTTCGCGCACTCAACACCCGCTCAACGGGCAACTTCGTTGCGCGAGCGGCGGGCCGCGCGGGCTCCACGGCCGCTGCTGGCCGGCCGTAGCGTGACGCCATGGCCACCACCGCGACCATCACGCCGACGTCCGCGTCGGTCGATCCGGGCACGCCGGTCTCGTTCACGCTGACCGTGCTCAACGACACGCTGCTCGTCGAGTCGTTCGAGCTCGCGCCGGTTGGGCAGGTGGCGGCATGGGCGACGGTCGAGCCCAGCACCCTCACGATCTACCCGGGCAAGTCGGAGACTGCCACCGTCACGGTGCTCGCCCCGCGGTCGCCGGAGTCCATGATCGGCGAGGTGGCGCTCGGCGTGCGCGCCAGGGCGGTCGAGCAGCCCGATGCGATGGCCGTCGCCGAGACCGAGCTGACGGTGCTACCGTTCGCGCAGACGGAGGCCGAGCTGACCCCGAGGATCGCACGCGGACGAGGTCGTCACCGCGTGCGGGTCGCCGTCGACAACCGCGGCAACACGCAGCTGATCGCCTCGATCGCGGCGACCAGCTCCGACCGGCTGGGACTCTCGACGCCCTCGCCCGAGGTGGCCGTCGACCCCGGTCACACCGAGTTCGTCGACATCGACCTGCGTCCGGTCGCCTGGGTCTGGCGCGGCGACCCCGTCACGCACCAGTACTCCGTGTCGGTCGTGCCCGAGGCTCCTCCGCCTGCCACCGATGCGGCGTGGGCGGCGGCGTTGGGCACGGGCGCCGGCACGCCCGGCACGGCGACGGCCACGGCGATCGCGACGGCGACGGAGGTCGAGCCGATCGTGCTGCCGGGCAGCTACGTGCAGGAACGGGTGTTCCCGAAGTGGCTGTGGAAGCTCCTCCTCGCCCTGCTCCTCCTGCTGCTGCTCCTGCTCGCGCTCTGGTTCCTGCTGCTGAAGCCCGCGATCGAGTCGGCGGCGCGCAACGCCGTCGAGGAGCCGCTCGCGCAGGCCAATGACAAGTCGGATGCCGCGGCGCAACAGGCCGACAGTGCCGCCGAGAAGGCGAACCAGGCGCTCGAGGCCGTCGGCGAGACCCCGGCCCCGGTCGTGCCGGTGTCGACGACGACGAGCTCCGACGTCGACCTCCGGTTCGAGCTCGTCGACCCGGCCGGCGGCGCCGCGGACGAGAGCGACCGCTGGGAGGTGCCGCCGAACTCCGTGCTGCGCATCACCGACATCCTCGTGAGCAACCCGTTCGGCGACGCCGGCACGATCACGCTCGAGAACCAGGACGTGCTCGCACCGATCTTCACGAGCGGCCTCGAGAACTTCCGCGACCTCGACTTCCACTTCGTGACCCCGGTGCAGCTCGGCGACGGCGACCAGCTCTTCGCGTCGATGACCTGCGCGGCGGCGAGCGGTGCCGGGCCGAACCCCGGCCAGTGCACGGCCTCGGTGCTCGTCACCGCGCAGGTCGTGACGACGACGGGCTGAGGACGATCCGCCATGCCCACCGGTCCCGCCCTCCGCGCCGGGGACACCGCGGTCTGCGGCCCGTGGGCGAGCTCATCACGCTGCAGCGGAG
>NZ_WJSP02000222.1 GCF_009720255.1 Agromyces humi
TACCCGGCGCCCGAATCCGAGCGGGGCGACGACGCCGGCCGGAGCCCCGCGGCGCCCGGCGGCGACGGGTCCTGACCGACTTCAGGCAGCGTTCCCCGGCGGCAGGTAGACTGTCGTCACGATCCTCCCGAGAACGGACGAACACCCATGTGGCAAGGCTTCACCGGTTGGCACGCGCTGATCATCCTCGTGGTCATCCTGCTGCTCTTCGGCGCCCCCAAGCTCCCGGCCCTCGCCCGCAGCCTCGGACAGTCGATGAAGATCCTCAAGAGCGAGGTGCGCTCCGACAAGGACGAGCCCGCCGCGGCCGACTCCGGCGCGAGCACTCCCGCCGCTCCGGCGGCGCCGGCAGCGAACACCGCTGCGCCCGACGCCACCGTCGTGACGCGCAAGCCCGACGAGGCCGATTCCGGCTCGAGTCGCTGACTTCATGTCCGCGGTGAAGGATCGCGGGGAGAAGGACCGCGAGGAGAAGAACCGCGAGAAGCGGATGTCGCTCGGCGCCCACCTCATCGAGCTGCGCAAACGACTCTTCATCTCCGCCCTCGCGATCGTCGTCGGCGCCGCGATCGGATGGTGGCTGACCGACGCGTTCGTGTGGGACGCGCTGCAGGAGCCGGTGCTCCGCCTCGCCGACGCCCAGGGCAACGCGAGTGAGATGGCGATCATCTTCCCGACGATCTCGAGCTCGTTCGACCTGATGCTCCAGATCTCCTTCACGCTCGGCATCGTCATCTCGAGCCCGGTGTGGCTGTACCAGATCTTCGCGTTCCTGGTGCCCGGGTTGAACACGCGTGAGCGGCGATTCACCTTCGGGTTCTTCGCCACGGCCATCCCGTTGTTCTTCGCCGGCTGCGCTGCGGGCTGGTTCGTGCTGCCGAACATCGTCAAGATCATGACCAGCTTCGTGCCCGAGGGCGGCGAGACGCTGCTCACGGCCAAGGAGTACATCGACTTCGTGCTGAAGCTGGTCGTCGCGATCGGCATCGCCTTCGTCGTGCCCGTGTTCATCGTGCTCCTGAACTTCGCCGGGGTCATCAGCGCGGCCTCCATCATCAAGTCGTGGCGGGTCGCGATCCTCGTCATCGTGCTCTTCACCGCGATCGCCACCCCATCGGCCGACATCGTCTCGATGTTCCTGCTCGCGATCCCGATGGTCGCCCTGTATTTCGCCGCCTGGTTCATCGCGCACCTGCATGACCGCCGTGTCGAGCGCCGGAACCGCCTCGAGTTCGGGGCGGCTGTCTAGGCTGGAGTGGTGATGAGCCTCTCCCCGGCCGAACGGTATGCGATCTCCCGCGACCAGCGCCGGAAACCACGACTCGCCGAGTTCGCCGCGAGGCTCCGATTCGACCTCGACCCGTTCCAGCGCGCGTCGTGCGGCGCCCTCGACGAGGGGCGCAGCGTGCTCGTCGCGGCGCCCACCGGCGCGGGGAAGACCGTGGTGGCCGAGTTCGCCGTGTTCCTCGCCATGCAGGAGCCCGGTGCGAAGGTGTTCTACACCACGCCGATCAAGGCGCTCAGCAACCAGAAGTTCCAGGAGCTCAGCGACGAGTGGGGCGCCGACCAGGTGGGCCTCCTCACCGGTGACACGAACGTCAACTCGAGCGCACGCATCGTGGTCATGACCACCGAGGTGCTGCGCAACATGCTGTACGCGGACTCACCTCTGCTCGACCGACTCGCCTACGTCGTCATGGACGAGGTCCACTATCTTGCCGACCGGTTCCGCGGCGCCGTGTGGGAGGAGGTCATCATCCACCTTCCCGAGGAGGTGCGGCTGGTCTCCCTGTCGGCAACCGTGTCCAACGCCGAGGAGTTCGGCGACTGGCTGCAGGCCGTGCGGGGCGACACCGACGTCATCGTCTCGGAGGACCGACCGGTGCCGCTCGAGCAGCACGTGCTCGTCAAGGCGAAGCTCCTCGACCTCTTCGACTCCTCGGGCCAGGCCGCGACCAATCGCGTGAACCCCGAGCTCCAGCGGCTCGCCCGCAGCGGCGGCCGTTCCATCTCGACTCGATCCGCTCGCGGACGTCGGGGCGGCGACCGCGGACGCTACCACCAGCCCGCGCCGGGGAGCGGTCGTGCCGATCGCCCGGAGGTCGTCGAGCTGCTGCACGGGAAGCACCTGCTTCCCGCGATCGTCTTCATCTTCTCGCGGGCCGGCTGCGACCAGGCAGTGCGCCAGGTGCTCCGTTCCGGCATCCGGCTGACCGATTCCGCAGAGCGCGACGAGATCCGCTCGATCGTCGAGGAACGGGCCAGGATGCTCCGCGACGAGGACCTCGCGGTGCTCGGCTACTGGGAATGGCTCGAGGGGCTCCAGCGTGGCGTCGCCGCCCACCATGCCGGCATGCTGCCCGCATTCAAGGAGATCGTCGAGGAGCTCTTCCAGCTCAAGCTGCTCAAGGTCGTCTTCGCCACCGAGACGCTCGCGCTCGGCGTGAACATGCCGGCGCGGTCGGTCGTGCTCGAGAAGCTGGAGAAGTTCAACGGCGAGGCCCGCGTGCCCATCACCCCGGGGGAGTACACGCAGCTCACCGGCCGTGCCGGCCGCCGGGGCATCGACGTCGAGGGGCACTCGGTGATCCAGTGGGTCGACGGCCTCGACCCCGAGGCGGTCGCCTCGCTGGCGTCGCGCCGGAGCTATCCGCTGAACTCGAGCTTCAAGCCCACGTACAACATGGCCGTGAACCTCGTCGACCAGTTCGGCCGCGAACGCACCCGCCAGATCCTCGAGCTGTCGTTCGCGCAGTTCCAGGCCGACCGTGCGGTGGTCGACCTGGCGCGCACCCTGCGCAAGCAGGAGGAGTCGATGGCCGGCTTCGAGGAGGCCATGCGCTGCCACCTCGGCGACTTCGGCGAGTACGCGGCGATCCGCCGACGCATCGGCGAGCTCGAACGGCAGACCTCGAAGGGCAACCCGACGCATGCCCAGCGCGAGCGGCTGCAGCGCGAGCTCGGCGACGCGCGCAAGGCCATGCGCGCGCATCCGTGCCACGGCTGCGCGGAACGCGAGCAGCACGCGCGCTGGGCCGAGCGGTGGTGGCGGCTCAAGCAGGAGCACGACCAGCTCTCCCGTCAGATCCGCACGCGCACCGGCCAGGTCGCCAAGCGCTTCGACCGCGTGGCCGAGGTGCTCGAGCAGCTCCGTTACCTCGAACGCGACCCCAGCGGCTCGCTGGTCTCGACGTCGGCGGGGCGCATCCTGAAGCGGATCTACGGCGAACGCGACCTGCTGGTGGCCGAGTGCCTGCGACAGGGCCTCTGGAACGGCCTCGACGTCCCGTCGCTCGCCGCGATGGCCGCCTCGCTCGTGTACGAACCGCGACGCGATGACACGGGCGAGCAGTTCCGGCTGCCGCGGGGCCGCTTCCGTGATGCGTTCGACCGCACCACCGACGTGTGGAGCGAGCTCGACGACCTCGAGCGCGAGCACCGCCTGTCGGGCAACGAGGTACCGTCGCCGGCCCTGGCGACGGCGATGCACGCGTGGGCCAGTGGCGCCGACCTCGGCTTCGTGCTGGCCGACACCGACCTCGCCGCCGGCGACTTCGTCCGCCTGACGAAGCAGGTGGTCGACCTGCTCGACCAGGTGTCGATCGTGGCGGATGCCGAGCTCGGCGCGACCGCGCGAGCGGCGATCGACGCGGTGCGGCGGGGCGTCGTCGCCTACGGCTCGGTCACGTGAATCCCCGGCGCTCACGTCGCCTAGGCTGATCTGGTGCCCGAGACCGACACCCGCCCGCTGCTGCCGCTGTGGGTCGCGCTGCTGGCCTCCATCGCCGGCGGACTCGTCTACGACCTGGGGTTCCCCGGCGCGAGCATCTGGCCGCTGGCGTTCGTCGGCATCGCCCTCGCACTCGTCAGCCTGATCGGCCGCAGCACGTGGTCTGCGGCGCTCGTGGGGCTGGCGTTCGGGCTCGCCTTCTACCTGCAGCAGGTGTCGTGGACCGCCCTGTACCTGGGGCCGATCCCGTGGCTCGCCCTGTCGATCCTCGAGTCGCTGTTCGTGGCGGGTGGCGGCGTGCTCATCGCCCTGGCCTACCGCTGGGTACCGAGGGCGAGCTCGTCCCGCTGGGTGCGGCTCGTGTGGCTGCCGCTCCTCGTCGCCGGACTGTGGTGCGTTCGCGAGGCGGCCACCGGCACCATTCCGTACGGCGGGTTCCCATGGGGCCGCGCCGCGCTCAGCCAGTCGCAGAGTCCCTTCGCCGACGTGGTCTCGTGGGTCGGCTCGACGGGGCTGGGTTTCATCATGGTGGCGATCGTCGCGGGCCTCATCGAGTGGGTGCGCCTGCGCGGATGGCAGGACCTGCGCCGGGCCATCCCGGTCGCCGCACTGCTGCTGGTGGCCCTGCTGCTGCCGGCCTGGCCGACCACCGGGTCGGGCGAGCTGCGCGTGGCGAGCGTGCAGGGCAACGGCCCGGCCGGCTACTTCGACGAGCGTGCACCCGGCGACGTGCTCGCCTCCCAGCTCGAGGCGACGGAGCCGATCCTCGACGAGCCGGGCATCGACGTGCTGCTGTGGCCCGAGGGCGGCTCCGACATCGACCCGACGCGCAGCGACGAGGTCGCCGAGATCTTCGACGATCTCAGCGAGCAGCTGGACGCCCCGCTCGTGCTCAACACCGTGACGACGAGCGACGACGAGTTCTTCAACACCTCGCTGCTGTGGCGGGCGGGCGAGGGTGCCGTCGACACCTACGACAAGCGCCATCCCGTGCCGTTCGGCGAGTACATCCCCGACCGTGCGTTCTGGGAGCCGTTCGCCCCCGACCTCATCGGACTGATCCAGCGCGGCTACACGCCGGGCACCAACGCGCCGGTCTTCGATCTCGGCGACGCCGTGACCGGCTTGGCGATCTGCTTCGACGTCATCTACGACGACGTCATCTGGGAGGGCGCCCGCGATGGTGCCGAGCTGTACATGTTCCAGACGAACAATGCCGACTTCCGGGGCACCGACGAGAACGAGCAGCAGCTCGCGATCGCGCGACTCCGAGCGATCGAGACGGGACGCTCGGTCGTCAACATCTCGACGGTCGGCACCAGTCAGGTCATCGATCCGACGGGGCGCACCATCGACGCACTCCCGGCCTACGAGCCGGGTGCGATGGTGACGGATGTCGCGCTGCGGACCGGTCTCACCCCGTCGGTGGTGCTCGGGGCCGCGGTTCCGGCCGTTATCGTCTTCGGATCGCTCGCCGGACTGGTCGCGGCGGGGATCCTGGCGCGGCGACGGTCACTCGCCGACCGCCGGTCATCGCGCGACGACGACGCGACCCGAACGAACGACGTTCGGGTCGCGGACGCTCGCTGAATCGCGGAGACGCGTCAGCTGGTTCAGGCGCCGATCTTCTGCTGGCCGCGACGGGCGCGCAGGAAGGCGAGTCGCTCCTCGAGCAGCTCTTCCAGCTCGGCGCGGGTGCGACGCTCGAGGAGCATGTCCCAGTGCGTGCGTGCGACCTTCTCGCCCGAGCGGTCGATCTCGACGGGCTTGGAGTCCACGAGCAGGGTCGCCCCGGCACCGCAGTACTTGCACTCCCACGTCTCGGGAAGCTCCGCCTCGGTGGAGAACGTCATGACGGTCTCGCGGCCGCACGTCTCGCAACGGTAGGTGTAGTCGGCGCGGTCGGCGAAGATCACGCCGTCCTCGCTCTGCAGGCTCTGCGCGCCGATACGCATGCCCCGAAGGCTCCGGTCCGCCATGGCGTACTCCTCTCGATCGTCTACAGGTATAAACGATCAAGCTGGGCATTCCCCTTCCAGCGGCTGGGTGATTGCCGGGGAATTCTCAGATTCGTGCGGCGATGAGCGGCACCGCCACGTCGGCGCGATCGGTGACGAGGCCGTCGACCCCGAGGTCGAGCAGCCGCGACATCTGCGCCGGTTCGTTCACGGTCCAGACGTGCACCTCGACGCCCGCCGCGTGCGCGCGATCCACGAAGCGAGGCGTGACCAGCCGGACGCGGCCAAGGCCTTCGGGCACCTGCAGGGCGACGGCGCCCCGCAGCGCACGGCGGAACGCCTCGGGCGTCGAGTAGGAGGCGCGGAGGGCGCGCACGACGCCTTCACGCCCGGCCGACGT
>NZ_WJSP02000223.1 GCF_009720255.1 Agromyces humi
AAGACGAGGCGCACGGGGTCCTCCTTGCCGCCGATGCCGAGCGGGTGGATCTCGAGCGTCGGCTTCGCGGTGGTGAGCGACGGCGAGACCTCGAGCATGTGGGCGCCGAGGATGAGCTCGTCGCCGGCTTCGCCGTGTAGAAGACCAGATCACCGCGTCGACCCGCTTGCGCGCCAGGAAGAAGTCGAAGACCCGGTCGCGGCCCGGACCCCAGTCCGAGAGGTTGTAGAGCGTGAGGTCGTAGCCCGCACCGAGGAGAGCGCGCTCGATGCCCTCGAGCACCTCGCCGAAGAACCAGCGATTGACGAAAGGGATGACCACGCCGACGTTCTTGGTGCGTCCGGTGACGAGGCTCGCGGCGTCGGGCGAGGCGATGTAGCCGATCTCGGCGGCGGCGGCCTCGACCCGGACCCGCGTCTGATCGGCGACGTAGCCCCGGCCCGACAGGGCCCGCGAGGCGGTGGCTTTCGAGACGCCCGCGAGACGCGCGACATCGCCGATGGCGGCCATCCGCGCCTCCCTCCGTCGGGCAGCTTCGTTGCGAGTGTAGTGTCCGGGCTCCGGAATGTGGAACCGTTTCCTGAACGCGTCGACGATCCGAGCGCGCCGCGGAACGCCGCGGTGGGAGCGCTCTCCCTCAACGGTGGCAGCGAAATTCGATCGGTGTCCGAACCGTGACCTCTCGCGGGTTGTCAGGAATCGCGGGTTGTCCTACCGTGGAGGCTGGAACCGGTTCCGGCTTCGCCTGCATCACACTCAACGAGGAGAAGACATGAGATCCACACGGCATAGCCGTTGGCTGGCCCCCGTCGTGGGCGCTGCCGCGGTCGCGCTCGCCCTGACGGGCTGTACAGGAGACGCCGCCGAGCAAGATGCGGCCGACGTCGACTGCGGGCCCTACGAGCAGTACGGCACGTTCGACGGCGCAGAGGTGACGGCCGCCGGCACCATCCTCGACCTCGAGGCCGACCGGCTGAACGAGTCGTGGGCCGACTTCGAGACCTGCACCGGCATCTCCGTGGAGTACCAGGGCTCGAGCGAGTTCGAGGCCCAGATCGCGGTGCTCGCCGAGGGTGGCAACGCCCCCGACGTCGGCTTCGTGCCGCAGCCCGGCCTGATGAACCGCCTCGCGGCGGGCGGCTGGCTCATCCCGGCATCCGAGGAAGTCGAGGCCAACGCCGACGAGTTCTGGTCGCCCGACTGGAAGGCGTACGGCACGTACGAGGACACCTTCTACGGGGCGCCCCTCATGGCCAGCATCAAGGGCTACGTCTGGTATTCACCGGCGGAGTTCGAGGAGAAGGGGTACGAGATCCCGAAGACCCTCGACGAGCTCAAGGACCTCTCCGACCAGATCGCGGCCGACGGCGACCACAAGCCGTGGTGCGTGGGACTCGAGTCCGGTGAGGCCACCGGCTGGCCGGGCACCGACTGGGTCGAGGACTACATGCTGCGCCTCAACGGCGCCGACGCCTACGACCAGTGGGTGACCCACGAGATCCCCTTCAACGACCCGCAGGTCGCCGACGCGTTCGACGCGGTCGGGCAGTACCTGAAGAGCGAGGACATGGTCAACGGCGGCATCGGCGACGTGTCCACGCAGGTCACCGAGGCGTTCCAGACGGCCGGCCTCCCCATCCTCGACGGCGAGTGCTCGCTGCACCACCAGGCCTCGTTCTACGAGACCTTCTGGAACCCCGAGGGCGGTGACGAGGTGAAGGTCGCCTCCGACGGCGACGTGTTCGGCTTCCTGCTCCCGCCGGCCAACGCCGACGACCCGCTGTCGGTCACCGGCGGTGGCGAGATCGTGGTGGCCTTCCGCGAGGCCGACGAGGTCGAGGCGTTCCGCGCCTACCTCTCGAGCGACACCTGGGCGAACAACCGCGTCAGCCTCGGCGGCGTCATCAGCGCGAACAAGGGCGTCGACCCCGAGAACGCGTCGAGCGAGCTGCTGGTGCAGTCCATCGAGATCCTCCAGGACCCCGAGACGACCTTCCGGTTCGACGGATCCGACCTGATGCCCGGTGCCGTGGGCGCCGACTCCTTCTGGAAGGGCATCGTGGCCTGGGTCGGTGGCGACAGCACCCAGCAGGTGCTCGACACCATCGAGTCGACCTGGCCGTCCAGCTGATCGTCCGCGCGCCGCGCCCGGCGCACCGCGGGCAAGGCGCATGATCGAGGGGCGGGGTTGGAGAACCCCGCCCCTCGGCACCCCAGCTTCAACGACGAACCGGGAGGCACGATGACCACGGCCGATCTCCTCGGCAAGATCCTGCAGGTGGTGATGGGGCTCGCGGTGTTCGCCGCGGTCGTCGGCCTCCTCATCTTCTTCATCGACAAGGCCCCGAAGAAGGGCAGAGATTACTGGCAACTGGCGGGGTTCCTCGCACCGGCGCTCATCTTCGTCGCGATCGGCCTCGTCTATCCGGCCATCCGCACGAGCATCCTGGCGTTCCAGGACTCGTCGGGGGACTGGACGTTCGACAACTTCGTCTGGACCTTCACCCAGCCGGCCGCCATCCGCACGCTGATCAACACCGTGATCTGGGTGCTGCTCGTGCCCACGTTCGCGACGGCCGTCGGTCTCGCCTACGCCGTCTTCATCGATCGGTCCCGCGGCGAGCGATACTACAAGTCGGTCCTCTTCATGCCGATCGCCATCTCGTTCGTCGGCGCGAGCGTGATCTGGAAGTTCGTCTACGAGTACCGCTCGGGCGACCGCGAGCAGATCGGCCTCCTCAACGCCATCGTGGTCGCGTTCGGCGGTGAACCCGTGCAGTGGCTGCAGACGGACCCGATCAACACGATCCTCCTCATCGTGGTGATGATCTGGGTGCAGACCGGATTCGCGATGGTGGTGCTCAGCGCCGCCATCAAGGGCATCGCCACGGAGCAGATCGAGGCGGCGCAGCTCGACGGCACGAACGCGTGGCAGCGATTCACGAACGTCACGATCCCGGGCATCCGGGGTGCACTTGTGGTCGTCCTCACGACGATCTCGATCGCCACCCTGAAGGTCTTCGACATCGTGCGCACCATGACGGCCGGAAACTTCAACACGAGCATCGTGGCCAACGAGATGTACACCCAGGCGTTCCGCGCGAGTGAGATCGGGCGCGGCTCGGCGCTCGCCCTCATCCTCTTCGTGCTGGTGCTGCCGATCGTCATCTACAACGTCAATGTGCTCCGCAAGCAGAGGGAGATCCGATGAGCAGCGTCGCCCCGGCCGATCTTCCCGTCGGCAAGAACCTCGGCACCCTCGAGGAGGTCGAGCAGCGCGAGTACGACGTGCCCAAGACGATGCGGGTGAAGAAGCGCCTCACGTCGCGCACGGCCACCATCGCGTCGCTCATCATCGCGGTGCTGTGGACCATCCCCACGTTCGGCCTCTTCATCTCGTCGTTCCGACCGGCTGAGCTCATTCGCACCACCGGGTGGTGGACGATCTTCTCGAACCCGGGGTTCACCCTCGAGAACTACCAGAACGTGTTGTTCTCGTCGTCGGCATCGTCGCCGCAGCTCGGCTCGTACATCGTCAACTCGATCGCGATCGCGTTGCTCGCCACGCTCATCCCCCTCGTGTTCGCGTCGATGGCGGCGTACGCGTTCGCCTGGATGCGGTTCCGCGGCGTCGGCGTGCTCTTCATCATCATCTTCGCGTTGCAGATCATCCCACTGCAGATGGCCCTCGTGCCGCTCCTGCAGATCTTCTCGACGGTGCTGCGCCCGATGCAGGCCTGGCTGCACGACGTCATCCCGATCATCCCCGAGCAGAACTACCTGCCGTTGTGGCTCGCGCACTCGATGTTCGCGCTGCCGCTCGCGATCTTCCTGCTGCACAACTTCATCTCGGAGATCCCGGCCGACGTGATCGAGGCGGCGCGGGTCGACGGTGCGACGCACGGGCAGATCTTCTTCCGCATCGTGCTCCCGCTGGCCGTTCCCGCGATCGCGTCGTTCGCGATCTTCCAGTTCATCTGGGTGTGGAACGACCTGCTCGTCGCGCTGATCTTCTCGGGCGGCACCCAGGACGTCGCGCCGCTCACCCAACGATTGGCGGAGCTCACCGGAACACGCGGACAGGACTGGCAGCTCCTCACCGCGGCCGCCTTCATCTCGATCGTCATCCCGCTCATCGTGTTCTTCAGCCTGCAGCGCTACTTCGTGCGCGGCCTGCTGGCCGGATCCACGAAGGGGTAGGCGACCAGCTCGACCCGAACGGGCTGGGAGAACGGATGCCGCGAGCGGGGGCTCGCGGCATCCGCCATGTGCGCAGCGCAACCCGTGGTCAGCATCGGTCCGAGACGGTAGAACAGTGGGATGGCCTCGTCGCCGCTGCTCCTCGGCCCGATGCTGCGCTACGTCGATGCGACGTCCGCCAGCATCTGGGTGGAGACGCGCGCGGCCTGCCGGGTGAGCGTGGCCGCCGGCGGGCGGTCGTGGCATGCCCGCACCTTCGCGGTGCACGGGCATCATTACGCCCTCGTCGAGGTCGACGGTCTCGATGCCGCCTCGGAGCTGCCGTACGAGGTGCGGATCGACGAGACCGTCGTCTGCCCCGAGCCCGGGTCGGAGTTCCCAGCGCCCGTGATCTCGACGCGCACGCCCGGCCGTCCACTGCGGATGGCCTACGGGTCCTGCCGCACGAGCGTTCCCCACGATCGCTCGGGCAACCGAACGCACGGGGTCGACTCGCTGCGCGCCTTCGCGCTGGCGGTGGCCGAGGGGCGGGCGGAGCGCCCCGACCTGCTGCTGTTCCTCGGCGACCAGGTCTACGCGGACTCCACGTCGGCGGAGATGCAGGACTTCATCAGGGCACGACGCGACATCCACGAGGAACCTGGTCGCGAGCTCAAGGACTACGAGGAGTACGCGCACCTCTACCAGCTGGCGTGGTCTGACGAGGCGAACCGATGGCTGCTCTCCTGCCTCCCGAGCGCCATGATCTTCGACGACCACGACATCCGCGACGACTGGAACGCCTCGCTGGACTGGAAGAAGAAGATGGAGGCCACCTCATGGTGGCGGGGTCGCATCGTCGCGGGACTGGCCGCCTACTGGGTGTACCAGCACCTCGGGAACCTCTCACCGGCCGAGCGGGCCGACGACGAGATCTGGCGACGGATCACCGCACACGACAGCGAGGAGGAGCTCGACCTCACCGACGTGCTCGACGAGTTCGCCGACCGGTGCGACACGCACCCGGACACCTACCGGTGGAGCTACAGCAGGGAGTTCGACGACGTGCGGCTCGTCGTCGTGGACTCGAGGGTCTCGCGCGAGCTCGCGCCCTCGCGTCGAGGGCTGGTGAACGCGAAGGAGCTCGCCTGGCTCGACGACCACCTCCGCGGGGGGTTCCGGCACGTGCTCGTGGCGACCTCCCTGCCGTTCCTCCTGCCGATGGGGCTGCACAACGTCGAAGCCTGGGACGAGGCGATCGCTCAAGGCGCCTGGGGCAGGCCGGCGGCGTGGATCGGCGAACGGCTGCGGCAGGCCGTCGACCTCGAGCACTGGGCTGCATTCCAGAACAGCTTCCAGGCGGTCGCGCGGATCGTGACGGAGGTCGCCGACGGCAGGCGCGGCCCGGCGCCTCAGACGATCACCTTCCTGTCGGGTGACGTCCACTACTCGTACCTCGCCGAGGTGGAGCGCGACGACGGCGGCCGCATCGTGCAGGCGGTGTGCTCGCCGGTGCGGAACCCGCTCCCACGGTTCCTGCGGTGGTTCGCGGTCGTGATGTCGTACGGCGTGGCGACGCCGATCGGTGCCGCGGCGGCGCGATCGGCGAAGGTGCCGGACCCGCCGTTCCAGTGGAGCACCGCGAAGGGTCCGTGGTTCGACAACAACCTGGCGCTGCTGGAGGACACGGCCGATGGCCTCGTCATGAGCTGGCACACCGGCGTGGTGGAGCACGGCGACGAGCTGCACCCGCGGCTCGAACAGGTGGCACGCATCGTCGTGCCTGCGACCCGCGGGGACCGTCGCATCGCAGCCGAGGCGTAGGGTCAGGTGCGCGAGCGACCCGCGGCGCGCGGGAGTCGGCGCATGCGCAGTGCGGCGCCGAGGCCGAGCAGGGCGAC
>NZ_WJSP02000224.1 GCF_009720255.1 Agromyces humi
GCGAGGTCATGCGCGCCGGTCGGGGTTCGCGACGAGTCCGGTCTCGAGGCCGGCGACGGGCGTGTTCACCGCGGCGCCGAGCGTCGACGCCAGCTGCTCGAGCTCTGCGGCATCCGTGATCGCGCGATCGATGAGCAGCGCGTCGATGCCGAGCTCGAGCCGGCCGCCCTCGGGCACCGTCACGATCTCGTCCCACGCCACCGCCGGGCCGATGCCCAGGTACTCGTCGACCCGGGCGAACCACGGCAGTGCGGGCGGGCCCTCGGGCTGCGCCAGCAGCACCGTCACGCGGCGCCGGGCGTCGACGACCGCGAGCCACGGCGACGTCGAGCCGTGCGCGACCGATTCGCCCTCGCCCTCGCGGGTGATCACCGTGGCGTCCCACCGCGGGAAGCGCCAGAACAGGCCCCCGTAGCCGGCGCCCTCGCGACCGTTGGTCGCGGGGGAGCCCAGGGTCAGCGCGCCGAAGTTCGCGGCGAGGGTGCTGCGCCAGCCGAGCGTCCACGCGTCGCGCTCGCCGACGCGCGCCGGGCGCCCGGTGAGCACGCGCACCTCGCTGAGCTGCGCCACCTCGCGCTCGTCGATCCAGGTGAGCCGCTCGACGAGCACGTCGTCGTCGACCGTGAGTGCATCGCGCCGCTGCGAGCCCTGGTTCTCGAGCATGATCGAGCCGACGTCCTGCACGTAGGTGCGGCCGCCCCAGTAGGAGGTGCCGTTGACGTCGGGCAGGGCCACGCCGATGCCGAAGTGGTGCAGGTGGTCGGTGGGGTGGCTGTCGGTGACGCGCACGCCCCCGAGCGTCTCGACCGGGTGGAGGTAGGGCCGCGGAGAGAGCACCGAGTCGATGCTCGTCCCCTCCTCGTAGCGGGCCACCACCCGGTCGCCGATGCGGAGCACCGGACGGCCGGGCGACAGCCAGCCCGACGCCTCGGGCGCGGGTCCCGTGCTCCCGCGCGCTTCGAGGATCGCCCGGTAGGAGAGCGGATGCGACGCCGGCGAACCGGCCATGGCATCGCGCAGGCGCCGCCAGGACTGGGCACCGAGCTCGAGGCGCGGCACCGACATGGTGGTGAGGGCGGGAGCGGAGAACCGGGCGAGCGGGATGTCGTCGATGCCGGCCACCGAGATCTCGCCGGGCACGTCGACCCCGAGCTCGCGGAGGCGGGCGAGCAGGCCGAGGGCGACGAGGTCGTTGAAGGCGATGACGGCGGTCGCGCCCGACGAGAGCACGTCCTCCGCGGCGCGGTAGCCGTCCTCGACCTGCGAGCCGCCCGCGAGGTCGAGCACCTCGGTGCCCTCGCGGCGGGCGACGAGCTCGGCGAGCCCGTGCCGGCGGAGCCCGTCGGCGTAGGCCTGCGGGGGGCCGGCGAGGTAGGCGATGCGCGTGTGGCCGAGGGCGACGAGGTGCTCGCCGAGGGTGCGGGTGGCGTGCTCGTAGTCGACTGACAACTCGGCCGCCGGGTCGCTCGCGACGGGACGGTTCACGACGACGATGGGGCCCGACCGCGCGAGCAGTGCCTCGAGCCGCTCGGCCGGCATGCGGGGGGAGACGAGCACGAGCGCGTCGCACCTGGAGCGGGCCTCGACGGCGATGTCCTCCTCGTCGGCCACTCGCTCCGCGGTGTCGGCGACGAGCACCCGGTAGCCGTCGAGCGCCGCCTCGCGGGCGAGCCCCTTGAGCACGCCCTGGAACATGGGGTTCTCGAGGTCGGGCACGACGAGGGCGACGGTGTTGCTGCGACCGCGCACGAGGTTGCGCGCCATCTGGCTCGGCGAGTAGTTGAGCTTCTCGATCGCGTCGCGCACCTTGGCCGAGATCGCCGGATCGACCTTCTGGTTGCGGTTCAGCACCCGTGACACCGACGCCTGCGAGACGCCGGCGTACTCGGCGACCTGGGCGATCGTGACCTGCCGGGGCGGGTTGGGCACTGGGACCTCCATCGGGAAGGGGCTGGGGATGACGCTACGCCGCGTGGGGCGGGAACGGGATGCCGACGCGGGTCGGCGGGGAGATGAGCGGCTGCCGCGCAGGCAGACGCGGCAGCCGCTCGGGGTGACGGTCCGGGAGGATCCGTCGGCTCAGGGCCTAGACGGCCGCGTCCTCGAGCGCCTGCTGCAGCTGCTCGAGGAAGCTGGCCGCGGCCTCGTCGGGGGTCATCTCGCCGAAGAGCACCTGCTGGGTGTGCTGGTCGATGATCGCCTCGATCACGCCGCCGCCGGGCGGCGTGGCCGCCGGTGCGTCGCCGACCTGCGGTGCGAGGTCGTCGAGGAAGCCGACCACGGTCTGGTTGACCTCGTCGAGCTTCGGGGTGATGTAGTCGCGGATCTTCTCGTTGGCGGGCACGCCGCGCTCGGCGAGCAGGAGGTCGGCCGCCTCCTCGCTGTTCGCGAGGAAGTCGAGGAACGTGGCGACCTCGGCCGGGTGCTCGGTCTTCGCCGACGCCGACCAGAACATCGACGGCTTGTAGTAGGCCCAGCCGTCGGATGCGCCCTTGCTCGTGGGCACGCGCAGGGCCACGAGGTCCTGGCCGCTCGCGTCGCGGAGGGCCTGCACCTGGTTCGACCACCAGGGGCCGAACGCCGACTGGTTCGTCGCGGTGAAGGACTCGGCGAGGCCGCCGGACTCGCGCTCGATCGTCGCGGCCGGGTCGGGCGTGGCGCCGTCCTTCGTCGCGTCGAGGAGGAACTCCCACCAGCCGGCGAGGTCCTCCTCGCTGGCGGCGATCTCGCCGTCGGCGTCGTAGAGCGCGCTGTCGTGCTGGCGGAGCCAGTTGTTCAGGCCGCCGTCCTCGAAGCCCCACGACTGGGTGCCGGAGACCGCCCCGCCGCTCGCCTCGGCGACCTCCTGGGCTGTGGCGATGAAGTCGTCCCACGTCCACGTCTCGTCGTCGGGCAGGTCGACGCCGTACTGGTCGAGCAGGTCCTGATTGGCGATGATCGTGTACGAGTTGATGCCGACGGGCACGCCGTACTGGGTGCCGTCGAGCGCGCCGGTGCCGAGCACGGCCTCGGGGTAGTCCTCGGTGGAGAGCACGGAGGAGAGGCCGCCGAGGTCCATGAGCACGCCGTTGGCCGCGTAGGTCGACAGCTGCTTCTCGTCCATCTGGATGATGTCGGGGATGTCGCCGGCCGCCACCGAGGTGGAGAGCTTGTCCCAGTAGCCGGCCCAGTCGGTGTACTGCGGCTCGATGGTGATGTTCGGATGCTCCGCCTCGAAGGCGGCGATGAGCTCCTCCGTGATCGCGTGGCGGGTGTCGTTGCCCCACCAGGTGAACGAGAGCGTCACGGGTTCGTCGGAGAGCTCGAGCTGCGGCGCCTCGTCGGTGGGGGCGGCGGCGTTGCCGGCGCAGGCCGTGAGCGCGAGCATCGTCGCTGCGCCCATGGCCGCGACGACGCCGATGCGGCGTCGTGTGTTGCCTCGCATGGTGATGTCCTTCCGTGGTGTGGTGTGGTGCAGGGGAGTGGGTGGAGCCGGTGGTGCCGTGGGTGGGCGCGCGACCGTGCGCGCCCGCATCGGATCGGTCGCGCCGATCACTTGATCCCCGTCGTCGCGATGCCCTTGATCAGGAATCGCTGGCCGAAGAGGAAGATCAGGAAGATGGGGATGAGCGAGACGACGCTCATCGCGAACAACTCGCCGAAGTCGGTCGAGCTCTGCGCGTCCTGGAACGCGTTGAGGGCGAGCGGCACGGTGTACAACCCGGGCTTGGTCAGGAAGATGAGCTGACTGAAGAAGTCGTTCCACGTCCAGATGAAGGTGAAGATCGTCACGGTCGCGAGCGCCGGCACCATGAGCGGGAGGATGATCTGCAGGAAGATGCGCGGATGCCCCGCCCCGTCGATGCGCGCGGCCTCGTCGAGCTCGCGCGGGATGCCGCGGATGAACTGCACCATCAGGAAGATGAAGAACGCATCGGTCGCGAGCAGCTTCGGCACGATGAGCGGCAGGAAGGTGTTGACCCAGCCGAGCTGCGAGAACAGGACGTACTGCGGCACGATGATCACGTGGATCGGGAGCATGATGCTCAGCAGCATGATCGCGAACCAGAACTTCTTGCCCGTGAACTCGAGCCGCGCGAACGCGTAGGCCGCGAGCGAGCACGAGACGAGGTTGCCGATGATCGAGCCGATCACCACGAGTCCCGAGTTCAACAGGTACACGTTGAACGGGTACGTCAGGGCGTTCCAACCGTCGACGTAGTTCGAGATCTCGAAGCTGTCGAAGACGAGGCCCGCCTCGCGGAAGATCAGGTCGGTCGGCCGGAAGGAGCTGACGACCATCCAGATCACGGGGTAGAGCATCAGCACGGCCGCCGCGATGAGGAACACGTGGCGCAGGATGCTCGTCAGCGGCTTGCGGAACGGGTGCCGGCGGCGGCGCTGTTCGCGCACCCGCTCGGGCGGGAGCCCGGTGACGACCGATTCGGTCAGCGGCGAGAGGTCGGTCGAGGGGTCAGTCTTGGTCATCGTAGAACACCCAATACTTCGAGGCCCAGAAGTTGATGGCGGTGAGCGCGGCGACGATCACCAGGAGCAGCCAGGCCATGGCCGAGGCGTACCCCATGTTGAGGTTCGCGAAGCCCTGCTGGTAGAGGTACAGCGTGTAGAAGAGCGTCGAGTCGACCGGGCCGCCCGTTCCGCCCGAGACGACGAACGCCTGGGTGAACGACTGGAACGCCCCGATGAGCTGCAGGATCAGGTTGAAGAAGATGATCGGCGTGAGCATCGGCAGCGTGATGCGCCGGAACTGCTGCCAGCGGTTGGCGCCGTCGACGGATGCCGCCTCGTAGTACATGACGGGGATCTGCCGGAGCCCGGCGAGGAAGATCACCATGGGTGCGCCGAACGTCCAGACGTTGAGGATCATGAGCGTGCCGAGGGCGGTCTCCGGGTTGGAGATCCAGCCCTGGCCCTCGATGCCGAACCAGCCGAGCACGACGTTGACGAGACCGTCCACGCCGAAGAGCTGGCGCCACAGGATCGCGATCGCGACGCTCGCACCGAGCAGCGACGGCAGGTAGAACGCCGACCGATACAGCGAGAGGCCGCGGAGTCCGCGGTCGAGCAGGATCGCGAGCGCGAGTGCGAGCCCGAGCTGCAGCGGGACCGAGATGAACACGTACTGGAAGGTGACGGCGAGGGCCGTGTGCAGCCGCTCGTCCTGGAGCATCCGCAGGTAGTTCTCGATGCCGATGAAGCGGGGCGGGCTCAGCAGGTTGTACCTGGTGAACGAGAGGGCGAACGACGCCGCCATCGGGCCGACGGTGATGAGCGCGAGCCCGATGAACCACGGCAGGAGGAAGAGGAACGCGGCCGTGTTCTGCTTGCGCGACTTCGGCGCGGAGGTGCCCTTGATGCGCCGCAGCTCGCCGAGGGCGCTCATCGATGGCCTCTGGTTCGAGTGGCGCGCCGGCGGGGGCGGCGTGGTCGTGTCGTGGCGAACACGTGGTCTCCAGTCATCTTCGTTGATCACCGCTGAGAAAGCGCTATCTCAGGTGCTGGAGTCGTTTCTATCCCATGTTCGCCGGGCTTCGCAAGAGGAGAAGCGGCGGATGTGCGCCAATGGCGTGGATATCCAAGAAAGGGCTTTCTCACCTCACGACCGCGCCAATGGATTCAGATAGGCTGGCTATGTAAAATGGTCCGGTGACCACGCCATCAGACCTCCCCACCGTCCTCGGCGACCTCGTCTCGGTGAACCACCGCATCACGAGGCTCGCGGCATCCGTCACCGGCAGCACCGAGTCGCCGGCCGTCTGGCGCACGCTCAGCGTGCTCCGCGACCTCGGGCCGATGCGCCTGGGCGAACTCGCCCGAGTCAGCCGTGTGTCGCAGCCCACCATGACGAAGCTCGTGCACACCCTCGACGAGCGCGGCTGGATCCGCCGCATCGCCGACGTCAGCGACATCACGGTGCAGCTGAAGCGCCGTGCCGACCTCATCCCCAACCTCATCGACGCCGTGAAGGGGTATGCGGCCCACGAGAAGTCCGTCTTCGAGAACGTGACCCGCGCCCGCGCCGAGACGC
>NZ_WJSP02000225.1 GCF_009720255.1 Agromyces humi
ACGCGACGTCCACCGGGTCCGCCGTCGCCGGCACCGGAACGAGTACCCGAACCCAGACGACGGGACCGTCACGACGACCAGCGCCGACGTCACCGACGCCATCGACGTCGCTGAGGAGGCTGCGGCCGACCTCGACGACCCGCCCGGCGACGAGCTCGTCGACCAGCCGTTCAGTCCGACCCGCTGGCTGTGGATCGCGCTCGCCGCCTGCGCCGCGTTCGTCGTGGTCGGCTCGGTCGCGTTCTGGGTGCAGGCCTCCGACCCGTCGAACTACATCGGCGGCGTGCGCGCCGGCCTCGACGAGAGCGTTCGCCTCGTCATCAACGCCCTCGCCCCCGCGCTCGTCGAGGCGGGCCTGGTCGGCATCGTCGCGGTGCTCGTGGCCTGGGCGGTCACGGGCCGCCGCTCGCCCAGCGCCGAGGAGCAGCGGTGAGCCGGCCGCACCCCGCCGCCATCGCGCTGGCAGCCTTCGGCACCGCCGCGCTGCTGGCCCTGTGGTGGGCCATCACCGGCATGCAGGAGATCGAGAGCAAGCTGCAGTGGTCGGGCGACTCGCCCTCCGCCGACGTCGTGCAGGCGTGGGCCTTCTTCAACTTCGCGTACTCGGTGGCGTTGCCATCGCTCGGGCTCGCCGTCGCGGCATCCGCCCTCGGCCTCGTGCTCGTGTGGTGCCTGCCTCGGCTGCGCCGGACGCGGCATCCGGATCACGCAGTGGAGGAGCAGGAGTGAACGAACGCACGGCGGACATCGACCCGAGGTTCGATGCGAGGTTCCAGCGCGGATACGCGGGCGAGCATGCCGGGGTGCAGCCCGAGCCGACGGCCTCTCCGCCGGAGGACGCCATGCGCCCCGAACCTCCTCGGCCGGCCCCGCAGGATGATCCGGCCGACCTCATCCGTGCACTCGTCGCCGACCGTGAGGCGTCCGATCCTCGCCCGACGACGATCCCGGGGTCGATGCCCGCCGTCGACCTGCTCGATGAGGGGCCCGAGGTCGGAGGTGCTCGTCGGGTACCGACGGGACGCCTCTGGATGGGCCTCGCGGCGAGTCTCCTGCTGGTCGTGGCCGGGCTCGCGCTGGTGTGGAACGCCGCCACCGACCGTTCCGTGTACACCGGCACCGCGAGCGGCTCCGAGGGCGATGCCATCCGGTTCCTGGCCTCCGTCGCGCCCGGGTTCATCCAAGCGGGGGCGCTGGGCTGCGTCGTGGTACTCGTGGTCTGGGCTGTCCTCGCGCGGAGCACGGCGGCCGTCGAGGGGGAGGAATGAGGCGCCGGCGGGTCCACCCGACCGTGATCGCCCTCGGTGCGGTGGTGGTCCTGCCCCTGCTGGTCGCGGCGGAGCTGTACAACGCCTCTCGGCGCACCATGACCATGGGCTTCTCGTGGCAGGGCGAGCCGAGCGACGAGCAGGTGATGGCGATGGCCATGAACCAGCTCTCGTGGACGCTCGGCCCGATCCTGGCAGCGACCTCCGCCGCAGCGGCCCTCGGCCTCGTGCTGTTCTGGTGCCTCGCGCCGCGTCAGCGCGGCACGCGCACGATGAGCGATGCGGGGTCGACGCGGAACCGCGCCGCCACGACGGTGCCGAACTCGTCGCCGTCGATCTCGAACTCCTCGGGCGCGGCCTCGATCTCGATGTCGACGGCGCGGCCCCTCGAGTAGAGGATCTCGCGGCGCCGGCTGCCCCCGGTGAGGTCCATGAACTGCCGGCCGAGCGCCGACTTGCGCAGCACCCGGTTCTCCCAGGTGACGCGGCGCCAGACGAGCAGCCAGCCGAGCAGGTTGCGCGGCTGCAGCACGACGACATCGAGCTTGCCGTCGTCGATCTCGGCGTCGGGGATGAGCTCGATGTTGCCGGGCAGGTAGCCCAGGTTGGCCACGAGGATGCTCGACACCCGCGACCGGTGCAGGCGGCCGGCGTCGGTGCGGTGCACCACGCGGAACGGCTTGGAAGCCGGGATCGCCCGCAGGCCGGCGTCGACGTAGGCCAGCCACCCCAAGCGCTTCTTCAGGTCGGGATTGGTGTTCGCGATCATGGTCGCGTCGATGCCGATGCCCGACATCACGAGGGAGACGTGCGACTCGGGCCGGCCGTCGGGTCGGGTCACCTCGGCGATGAGCATGTCCACGGCGCGGTCCATGCCCGAGAAGGCGAGCACCACCGCGTCGCCCTGGTCGTTGACGGGGATGCCGAGGTTGCGGGCGAAGAGGTTCCCCGTGCCGAGCGGCACGAGTCCGAGCGGCACGCCGCTCCCGCGCAGGCCCGCCGCCACCGACCGCACGGTGCCGTCGCCGCCGGCGGCGATGACGAGGTCGACACCCTGCCGCAGCGCGGCCTTCGCCATCCCCTTGCCGGGGTCGTCCTCGGTGGTCTCGATCCACAGTGACGGCGCGAAGTGCTGCCGGGATTCGGCACGCGCCACCGCCGCTCGCAGCTCGGCGACCCCGCTCTTCGTCGGGTTGAAGATCACCGCGGCGCGCAACGCTGTGGCCGCGGCATCCGCCGTCTCGTCCGTCCCGACCGCCGTCACCCTGCCAACGGTATGCCATGTGCCCCGGGCTAGACTGGCTCGCGTGATCGACCCCGTGCTGCTTCGCGAGAACCCCGAGCTGATCAAGCATTCCCAGGAGCTGCGCGGCGAGTCATCCGCCTTCGTCGATGAGGCGGTCGCAGCGGACGCCGTGCGCCGGGCCGCGATCACCGAGTACGAGTCGCTCCGCGCCGAGCAGAACGCCTTCGGCAAGCAGGTGGCGAAGGCGCCGAAGGACGAGAAGGCGTGGCTCGTCGCCCAGGCGCAGGACCTCGCGGCGCGCGTGAAGGACGCGAACCAGCGCGTGAGCGAAGCCGAGTCCGAGTTCCGCCTGGCCGTGCAGCGCCTCGGCAACGTCGTGATCGACGGCGTGCCAGCCGGCGGCGAAGACGATTTCATCGTGCTCCGCGAGGTCGGCGAGGTCCCGTCGTTCGACTTCGAGCCGCGCGACCACCTCGAGATCGGCGAGCTGCTCGACGCCATCGACATGGGCCGCGGGGCGAAGGTCTCGGGGGCGCGCTTCCACTTCCTCAAGGGCATCGGCGCACGCCTCGAGCTCGCCATCATGAACATGGGCCTCGAC
Source organism: Agromyces humi (assembly GCF_009720255.1). Classification (GTDB taxonomy): domain Bacteria; phylum Actinomycetota; class Actinomycetes; order Actinomycetales; family Microbacteriaceae; genus Agromyces; species Agromyces humi. The sequence continues at coordinate 3,116 of NZ_WJSP02000225.1, forward strand.
CGCGCGCTCGCCAACGGCTTCACGCCGCTCATCACCCCGACGCTCGTGCGGCCCGAGATCATGCAGGGCACCGGATTCCTCGGCGCGCACTCGGAGGAGATCTACTATCTTCCCGACGACGAGCTCTACCTCACCGGCACCAGCGAGGTCGCGCTCGCCGGCTACCACTCCGACGAGATCGTCGACCTGTCGAACGGCCCGCTCCGCTACGCCGGGTGGTCCACCTGCTACCGTCGCGAGGCCGGAAGCCACGGCAAGGACACCCGCGGCATCATCCGCGTGCACCAGTTCAACAAGCTCGAGATGTTCAGCTACGTCGACCCGGCCGACGCCGAAGCCGAGCACGAGCGGCTGCTCGGCTGGCAGGAGGAGATGCTCCAGGCCCTCGGCCTCACCTACCGCGTGATCGACGTGGCCGCCGGCGACCTCGGCTCCAGCGCGGCACGCAAGTTCGACGTCGAGGCGTGGGTGCCGACCCAGGGCGCGTACCGCGAGCTCACGTCGACGTCGAACTGCACGACGTTCCAGGCGCGTCGCCTCGACATCCGGCACCGCACCGAGAGCGGCAGGACCGCGCCCGTCGCGACGCTCAACGGCACCCTCGCGACCACCCGGTGGATCGTCGCGATCCTCGAGACGCACCAGCAGGCCGACGGCTCGGTCGTGGTGCCCGAGGCCCTGCGCGGCTACCTCGGCGGCCTCGAGGTGCTTGAGCCCGTCACGCGATGAGCGAGCGGATGCCGCAGCCGGCGCCCGCCGGCCGGCCCTGGCTCGTCGCGCTCGACATCGACGGCACGATCCTGCACGAGGACGAGTCGATCGACGAACGCGTCGCCGACGCCATCACCTCCGCACGCGAGCGGGGCCACGAGGTGACGCTCGCGACCGGGCGTTCGTGGTCCACCACGGCGCCGGTGCTCCAGCGCCTCGGGCTCGCGCCCGAGTACGTGGTGTGCGCGAACGGAGCGATCACCATGCGACGCGACGACGCGGCATCCGACGGCTACGTGCGCGAGCACGTCGAGACCTTCGACCCGACGCGCGTGCTCGAGCGCATCCGGGCGTTCCTGCCCAGCGGCCGGTTCATGGTGGAACTGCCCGACGGCTACCGCCTCTACACCGAGGGCATGACCGACTGGAACCTCGAGAACGCCCGAGAGGTGTCGTTCGAGGGGCTGCTCGACCAGCGCGCGACCCGCGTCGTCGTCGTGTCGCCCGACCATGAGCTCGAGGACTTCCTGCGCATCGTCGAGGAGATGGGCCTGCACCAGGTCAGTTACGCGATCGGGTGGACCGCGTGGCTCGACATCGCGCCCGACGGCGTGAGCAAGGCCACCGCACTCGAGCGGGTGCGCGGCTGGCTCGACGTGCCCGCCGAGCGCGTGCTCGCCGTGGGCGACGGCCGCAACGACCTCGAGATGTTCGCCTGGGCCGGCGCCGCCGGTCGCTCGGTCGCGATGGGCCAGGCCCCCGCCGAGGTCATCGCCGCGGCATCCGAGACGGCCGACGACGTCGCCCACGCCGGACTCGCGGCGGTGCTCGACTCGCTGCCGTGAGTAGCCGCGACTCGCTTCCGTGACAAGGGTCCTGCCGCCTCGCGGCTCGGGCGGATAGGATCAGCGCGTCGGAGGGGACGCGACATGAGCGGTCGGACCGGGCAGCAACCGTCGTCGCCGCCTGCCGTGCCGCGGCACGGGCGGTTGCCGCGACACAGTGGCTGGGCGACGTACGGCAAGATCGCGGCATCCGTCGTCGGCGTGCTCGCGGTGAGTGGCGCCGCGATCGCCGCGTACGCCGCGGTCGACCTCGTGCAGTCGGTGAAGCCGCCCGTGAAGCTCGAGAGCGAGAAGGTGCTCGAGAACGTGCCCGACATCGGCGCGATGGAGGGCGGGCTCACCTTCGTGCTCGTCGGCAGCGACAAGCGCCCAGAGGACGGCGCGTTCGGCGACCCCGAAGAGGAGTCGGCGGTGCTCAACGACGTCACCATGCTGCTGCACATCTCGCAGGACCACTCGCACGTCGAGGTCGTGAGCTTCCCCCGCGACATGTACGTGTCGGTCCCCGAGTGCACCGATCCGAACGATCCCGAGGGCGAGAAGCTGTCGGCCATGTCGGAAGTGAAGATGAACGAGGTGCTCTCGTACGGCGGGCTCGGCTGCGTGGCGACGACGCTCGAGCAGCTCACCGGCGTGACCATCCCGCTGGGCGGCATCGTGGAGTTCTACGGCGTCGCCGCCCTCTCGTCGGCCGTCGGCGGCGTCGACGTCTGCGTGACCGACCGCATCGAGGACCCGTACACCGGGCTGTTCCTCGATCCCGGAACGCATTCCCTCTCCGGCATGGACGCGCTCGCGTTCCTCCGTACCCGCCACGGGGTCGGAGACGGCAGCGACCTGGGGCGCATCTCCAGCCAGCAGACCTTCCTCGCGTCGCTCATGCGCACGATGCAGAGCTCGGGCACGCTCGGCGACCCGGTCAAGCTCTACTCGATCGCGAAGGCCGTGCTCTCGAACATGACCCTCTCGACCGCCCTGCAGAACCCCACCCAGCTCATCTCCATCGCGAAGACGCTGCAGGACGTCGACCTGTCGAAAGTCGTCTTCCTGCAGTACCCGACCGGCTACACCGACGACAAGAGCGGCGTGGTGCCGAGCGACTCGGCGCAGATCGTCAATGCCGCGCTGCAGGCCGACCTGCCGGTCGCCATCGACCCCGCAGCCACCGCCGAGTCCGAGTTCGGCACCGTCGCCGATCCGAACGCGGCGGCCCCCGCGTCGGTGTCGGTGTCGTAGGTCCCGTGGCCGATGAAGTGCAGCACGTGCCATTCACGCTCGAGGAGCTTCCCGTGGAGCCCCTCCCACGACACGTCCTCCAGCCAGTGCAGCTCGACCCG
>NZ_WJSP02000226.1 GCF_009720255.1 Agromyces humi
CGCTCGGAGGTCGGGGTCATCGCCCGAGCCCTCCGGCCGTGAGGGCCGACCGCAGGGCGATCGCGAGTTTCTCGCCGTCGGGCACCCGGATGCGGGTGGCGATGAGGCGCTCGGCCGGTGTGCGCCGGCAGCGCGCCGCGAGATGCGAGAACAGTCCGTGCGCCGCGGCGACGGCCGCCCTGGCACGGCGGGGGAGCCGGCGGATGGTTCGTCCGGCGATCTCGAGGTCGCGGTCGATGTCGTCGAGGATCCTCGTCTTGTCGGCCTCGGTGAAGGCGTCGGGGTCGAGCCAGGGGAAGTAGTTCCGCCCGAGTTCGTGCCAGTCGACCGCCAGGTCGCGCAGGAAGTTGATCTTCTGGAATGCGGCCCCCAGGTGCACGGCCCCCTCCTCGAGGCGCGCCCGCTCGTCCGCGTCGACGGGGTCCTCGACCAGGAACACCGCGAGGCACATCAGGCCCACGACCTCCGCCGATCCGTGGATGTAGGGCGCGATCTCCTCGGCGGTGAACGGCGACGGATCGAGGTCGCGCCGCATCGACGCGAAGAACGGGCGGGTGAGGCGCTCGTCGATCCCGGCCTCGCGCGCGGTCTTCGCGAACGCGTGCACGACGAGGTTCGCCGAGTACCCCCGGCGCAGTGCGATCTCGGTCTCCGCCTCGAAGTCGTCGAGCACGGTCAGGAGTTCCGCGTCCGAGAGCCCGGCCTCGCGCGCGGTGCCGTCGACGACCTCGTCGGCGACGCGCACGAGCGCATAGATCGAGCGGATGCGTCGCCGCGAATCCTCGTCGAGGAGCCGTGCCGCCGCGCCGAACGACGTGGAGTACCGGCTGATCACCACGGCGGCGCTCGCCTCTGCGGCATCGTCGTAGCGGCCGAGCAGGGTGGGGTCGTCGGTCATCGCGCACGCTCCGCGGCTCGTCCGGCGAGGTCGCCGAGTTCGGTGCGGAGCGACTCGGGCAGCTCGGCGGTGTCGAGCTCGAACCGGGCGAGGGTGACGTACTCGTCGGCGAGGCGACGCGCGGCGTCGAGCGCGCCGCACCCGAGAAGCGCCGCCCGCAGCTCGTCCGCCCCGGCGTCATCGAGCTCGGGGTCTCCCAGGCGGGCCGAGATCGACGCCCAGGCGTCCGTGGTCGCGGCGTGGGCGGTAAGCGCGGTCTGCTTGCCCTCGCGCAGGTCGGACGTCGTCGACTTGCCGGTCGTGGCCGGATCGCCGAACACGCCGAGGATGTCATCGGTGATCTGGAACGCGACGCCCACGAAGCGACCGTACCGGGCGAGCGCGCCGACCGCAGCCTCGTTCGCCCCGGCCAGCACCGCCCCGGCGGTGAGCGGGCACTCGAACGAGTACACGGCGGTCTTCTGCTCGAGCGTCGCGAGCACGCGAGCGACTTCCGGCGGCTCGGCGGATCCCGCATGGACGACATCGGCGAGCTCGCCGGCCGCGGAGACGAAGACGGCGCGGTCGAGGATGTCGAGCAGGCGGCCACGTCGCTCGGCATCGATGGAGAGCAGTGCGATCTCGCGGTGCGCGAGGCTCAGCGCAAGGTCGCCGGCGAGCACGGCCGCCGTCTCCCCGAGCGCCTCGCTCGCGCGGTCGCCCGCGCCCCGCGCCAAGGCGCGACCCGCGAATCGGGAGGCGACGTTCGGTGCGCCGCGGCGCACGGTGTCGCGATCGATCACGTCGTCGTGGATGAGGAACGCGGTGTGCAGCACCTCGAAGGCGACGCCCACCCGGGTGGCCAGCGCGCGGTCGGTGCCGCCGAGCCCCAGGTAGGCCGCGTTCACGAGGTGCGGCCGGATGCGCTTCCCGCCGGCGCTCTGCAGCTCGAGGGATTCCCAGAGGGCGGCGTAGTCGGCCCCGAACTCGTCGGCACGGGCCCGCGCGTCGGCGAAGACGGCGCGCAGTTCGTCGTCGATCGCCGAGTGGACGAGGTCAGTCACGGAAGAGCTCCAGTTCACGTGCCTGCAGCACGAGCCACGGGCTGAACGCCCAGGGTGCGGCCTCGACGGCGCGGCCGAGCTCCTGCGGCGACACCCAGGCGTACTCGGCGATCTCGCGGGGGTTCGGATCGGGCTGGTCGTCGGTGAAGGCGACGTAGACCGGGCACACCTCGTTCTCGACGGTGCCGTTGGCGTCGATCGCGCGGTACCGGAAGAGCGGGAGCGCGAGCTCCAGCTCGGTGAGCTCGATGCCGAGCTCGAACTCGGCACGCCGGCGCACGGCCGCGGTGAGCGATTCGGCCGGCTTCGGGTGCCCGCAGAACGAGTTCGACCAGACGCCCGGCCAGGCCTGCTTGCTGAGCGCGCGCCGCGTCACCAGCACCTCGCCGAGGGCGTTCAGCACGTGGCAGGAGAACGCCAGGTGCAGCGCCGTGTCGGGCCCGTGGGCGGCGCTCTTGGGGGCACGGCCGATGGGCGCGCCCGACTCGTCGAGGAGCACGACCTCATCCTCGATCGCTTCGATGGTCTGCGACATGGCTTCCTCCGGATCCGGCGAATTGGCTAACCAAGTTAGTGATCTGAAAGATAGCATCGCGCTATGGCGTTGGGAACAACCGAAAGTTCGAGTGGCGACGGGTACTGGTACGACCGGTCAGACCCGTCGGCGCTCGCGGTGCTCGAGGCGATCCGGCGGCATCGTGACGCGGAGGCGGCGATGCGGCGCCGGACCCGCGAGGACATGGACATGGGCGACACCGACCTCGCCGCGCTCCGGTGGATCATCCGCCAGGAGCGGTCGGGCCGGCTCGCCACCAGCGCCGCCCTCGCCCGGGAGCTCGGCATCACCAGCGCAGCGACCGTGAAGCTCGTCGGCCGCCTGGTCTCGGGCGGGTACGTGGACCGTCAGGAGCATCCGACCGACCGGCGGTCGCAGCTCCTCGGCACCCTGCCCGGGGCGCACGAGCGGCTGCGACGGGCGCTCGGCCCGATGCACGAGCGGATGCTGCGTCTCGCGTCCTCGCTCACCGCGGCCGAACGGCTGGTGGTCGTCGGGTTCCTCGACCGCCTGTCCGAGATCGTGGAGGACGCCCCCGACCTGACCGGGCCGGCATCCTCGGCGCCGTCACCTCCCGCAACCTGAACGACGGCGTGCGCCATGCTTGTGGGATGAGCGGTGCGAGCGGCGATGCGTGGGTCGAGGGTCCCGATGGCGATCGGTACTGGGGGCGCTTCGGCGCCGCCGGTCTGCTCGTGGTGAGCCCCGACTTCGAAGTGCTGCTGCAGCACCGTGCAGCGTGGAGTCACTTCGGCGGCACGTGGGGCGTGCCGGGGGGCGCGCGCCACGAGGGCGAGACGGCGGTCGACGCAGCGGTCCGTGAGGCGGGGGAGGAGGCCGGGGTGCCGGCCGATGCCCTCGACGTGCGGTTCACGACCGTCCTCGACCTCGGCTACTGGTCGTACACGACCGTCGTGGCCGACGCGGCCTCGCGCTTCACGCCCGTGGTCAGCGACCCCGAGAGCATCGCACTGCGCTGGGTGGCCGTCGCCGAGGTCGACGCGCTGCCGTTGCATCCGCGCTTCGCCGAAGCCTGGCCCGGCCTGCGAAGCCGGCTCTGACCGGCCTGGCCGCGGCCGACGGAATCAGGCGGTGCGCTCCTCGGGTGACGCCACCCGCGAACGCGGGAACCACGGCACGACCGCCGACGTGCGCGCCCGGTAGTCGTCGTAGTCGGGGTACTTCGCCCGCGAGATCGACTCGGTGAACACCGTCGAGCCGATGAAGAGAAGCGTGAGCAGCACCGCCCCCGCGATCGTCCAGTGCAGCCACACCCCGGTGGCGGCGACCGCGAAGCCGTAGAACACCCACCACTGCGCCTGCTCGAAGAAGAAGTTCGGATGCCGCGACACCCGGAACAGTCCGGTGGTGAGGAAGCCGGGACGCGGCGTGCGCCCGGCGGCGCGCTCGGCCGCCTTCCACCGGTGGAACACCCACTGCTGCTGGTCGGCGACGCCCTCGCCCACGAGGAACGCCAGGAAGACGACCGAAAGCACGAGGTCCCAGACCCCGAGCGGGGAGCCGCCCGACTCGAACACCGTGAACGCCGGAAGGCAGAAGAGCAGGATGAGCACGTTCTGGTAGATCGAGATGAAGAACAGGTTGAACAACTGGTACGCCGTCGGCGACATCCGCTCGCGCAGGACCGCCCAGCGGTAGTCCTCGCCGCCCGCGCGGTACCCGCCCTTCCTGGCGAAGTTGAAGGTGAGCCGGATGCCCCATGCCGTGACCAGCGCGGCCATGAGCACGAGCCGCGCGTCGAACCCGCTCGAGACCGCGAACACCCAGACGTAGACGACCGGCACGACCGACCAGATGCGGTCCACCCACGAGTACTCGCGGGTCAGCAGCGACGCGACCCAGGTTGCGGCGATGACGGCCGCGCAGATGACGAGACACACGAGGAGGGGACCCATGGCGGCATTCTAGGGGTCGATAGGATCGCACCGTGGGCGGGGACGATGCGGGGTCGGTGAGCACGAGGATCTGGACGATCCCCAACGTGCTCACGATGCTGCGGCTCGCGCTCGTCCCGGCGTTCCTCGGATTCATCGTGGTCGGCGACTACGTCGCGGCACTCATCATGCTCGTCGTCGCGAGCCTCACCGACGCCCTCGACGGCTACCTCGCCCGGCGGCTCGGCCAGGTCACCCGCCTGGGGCAGCTCCTCGACCCCGCCGCCGACCGCCTCTACATCTTCGCCGCGCTCGTCGGGCTCGCCGCGAACGAGCTCGTGCCCTGGTGGATCGTGCTCGTCATCGTGGCCCGCGACGTGTTCCTCCTCGTGCTGGGCGTCGTGCTCGCGAACCACGGCTACGGCCCCCTGCCGGTGCACCAGCTCGGCAAGGTCGCGACCTTCGCCCTCTTCTTCGGCCTGCCCGTCATCATGCTCGGGCTCGCGTTCCCCGCCGTCGAACCGGTGAGCGAGCCGATCGGCTGGGCCATCACCATGTGGGGCGCGTTCCTCTACTGGTGGGCCGGCATCATCTACGCGATCGAGACGGCACGCGTCATCCGCATTCCCCGTGTGGCGGACAAGTCCCGATCCGATACGCTGGAACAGGGAGGTTAGCCGTGGCGGATGACGACATGACTCAGGCTGGCGCAGTTGGGGCGGACGACGGCCAGTCTCCGGCCACGCGGTCGAACGGTGCCGTCGGCGACGGCGCCACCGACACGACGATCGGGTTCAGCCGCGAGGCGGCCGCGCAACTGTCTGCGCTCGATGGCGACATCACGGCCGAGGAGCAGGAGGCGATCGCCGCACTGCCCTCGGGCTCGGCGCTGCTCATCGTGCGACGCGGTCCGAACAGCGGCGCCCGGTTCCTGCTCGACACCGACGTCACGACGGTCGGCCGGCACCCCGACGCCGACATCTTCCTCGACGACGTCACCGTCTCCCGGCGGCACGCGGAGTTCCTCCGCCACCGCACGGCGTTCGAGGTGAAGGACCTCTCATCGCTGAACGGCACGTACTTCGACGGCGTGCGCATCGAGACGGCCCTCCTCAGCGATGGCGCGGAGGTGCAGATCGGCAAGTACCGGCTCACCTTCTACGCCTCCCGACGCGACCTGGCGCCGCTGGCGAGCAGCTAGTGCCGGGCACCGCCGCCTCCACGCACGCGAGCGGCCAGGCCCAACTGCTCGGCATCGGCCAGGTACTCGCGCTGCTTCAGCCCGAGTTCCCCGAGCTGACGCCGTCGAAGCTGCGGTTCCTCGAGGAACAGCGCCTCGTCGCGCCGGCACGCACCGCGTCGGGCTACCGCAAGTTCTCGAACGCCGACGTGGAGCGCATCACCGTGGTCCTGTCGATGCAACGCGACCAGTACCTACCGCTCAAGGTGATCCGCGCCCACCTCGAAGCGATCGACGCCGGTGAGACGCCCGCCCTCCCGGGCGCGGTGAGTGCCGCATCCTTCCTCGCCGGCGCGCGCCGGTACGGACGCGACGAGCTGGTCGAGGCCGCGGGCGCCACGCGCACCCTGCTCGACGACGCCGTCTCCGCGTCG
>NZ_WJSP02000227.1 GCF_009720255.1 Agromyces humi
GCGTGTTCCTCGCCTACCCCACGCTGCTCGACGTGCAGCCGGCACCGGATGCCGCGCTGCGGGCGCTGCTCGACGCGAACCCCGACGCCGACCGCTTCGGACCCGCGGCGGTGCGCGAGATGTACGAGCAGTACCTCGGCGGACCGACGCACGACGCCCCGCTCGCCGCCGTTCCCGGCCGGGCCGCGGCATCCGACCTCGCGGGCTTCCCGGCCGTGATCATGGTCAACGGCGAGGCCGACGAGCTGCGCGTCTCGGGCGAGGCGTTCGCCGCGACCCTCCGGCGCGCCGGCGCGACCGTCGACGTCGTGACCGAGCCGGGCACCGAGCACGGCCACCTGAACCGACCAGACGAGCCCGCGGCATCCGTCTCGATCGAGCGCGTCGTGCGCTGGATCGCCTGGCTCGCGGCGCACCACCAGACCACCCTCCGCATCACCGAAGGAATCACCCCATGACGAACCAGGCAGCTGCCGACCTCATCGCGCGGTCGAACCGCCTCGGCGCCGATCCGAAGAACACGAACTACGCCGGCGGCAACACGTCGGCGAAGGGCACCGAGACCGACCCGGTCACCGGTGAGCCCGTCGAGCTCATGTGGGTGAAGGGCTCGGGCGGCGACCTGGGCACGCTCACCGAGCAGGGCCTCGCGGTGCTGCGGCTCGACCGGCTGCGCGCGCTCGTCGACGTCTACCCCGGCGTCGACCGCGAGGACGAGATGGTCGCCGCGTTCGACTACACGCTGCACGGCAAGGGCGGCGCGGCCCCCTCGATCGACACGGCCATGCACGGCCTCGTCGACGCGGCGCACGTCGACCACCTGCACCCCGACTCGGGCATCGCGATCGCGACGGCCGCCGACGGCGAGGAGCTCACGCAGAGGATCTTCGGCGACAAGGTCGTGTGGGTGCCGTGGCGGCGCCCGGGCTTCCAGCTCGGCCTCGACATCGCCGAGATCAAGGCGCAGCATCCGCAGGCGATCGGCTGCATCCTCGGCGGCCACGGCATCACCGCCTGGGGCGACACCTCCGAGGAGTCCGAGCAGAACTCGCTCTGGATCATCGACACGGCCGCGGCGTACATCGCCGTGCACGGGAAGGCCGATCCGTTCGGCGCCGAGCTCGACGGCTACGAGCCGCTCGAGCCCGCCGAGCGTCGCGCGAAGGCCGCGGCGCTGGCCGCGACCATCCGCGGTCTCGCCTCCCACGACCGACCGATGGTGGGTCACTTCACGGACGCCCCCGAGGTGCTCGACTTCCTCGCTCGCGCCGAGCACCCGCGCCTCGCCGCGCTCGGCACGAGCTGCCCCGACCACTTCCTCCGCACCAAGGTGAAGCCGATGGTGCTCGACCTTCCGGCCGACGCCGACGTCGAGGCATCCGTCGCTCGCCTGAAGGAACTGCACGAGGCGTACCGCGCCGACTACCAGGCGTACTACGACGCGCACGCCACCCCCGAGAGCCCCGCGATCCGCGGCGCCGACCCGCTCATCGTGCTCATCCCGGGCGTCGGCATGTTCTCGTACGGCGCGAACAAGCAGACCGCCCGCGTGGCCGGCGAGTTCTACATCAACGCCATCAACGTGATGCGCGGGGCGGAGGCGCTCTCGACCTACTCCCCCATCTCCGACGCCGAGAAGTTCCGCATCGAGTACTGGGCGCTCGAGGAGGCGAAGCTCCAGCGCATGCCGAAGCCCAAGCAGCACGCCACTCGCATCGCGCTCGTGACCGGCGCGGCATCCGGCATCGGCAAGGCGATCGCCACCCGGCTCGCGGCCGAGGGCGCGTGCGTCGTCATCGCCGACCTCGACCTCGAGAAGGCGCAGGCGGCGGCGGCCGAGCTCGGAAACACGGATGTCGCGATCGGCGTGCAGGCGAACGTGACGGATACCGCAGCCGTGCAGCGCGCGATCGACGACGCAGTGCTCGCGTTCGGCGGCCTCGACCTCGTGGTGAACAACGCGGGCCTGTCGCTGTCGAAGCCGCTGCTCGAGACGACCGAGGCGGACTGGGACCTGCAGCACGACGTCATGGCGAAGGGCTCGTTCCTCGTGTCGAAGGCCGCCGCGCGCGTGCTCATCGACCAGGGCCTCGGCGGCGACATCATCTACATCTCCTCCAAGAACTCGGTGTTCGCCGGGCCGAACAACATCGCCTATTCGGCGACGAAGGCCGATCAGGCGCACCAGGTGCGGCTGCTCGCCGTGGAGCTCGGTGAGTACGGCATCAAGGTGAACGGCATCAACCCCGACGGCGTCGTGCGCGGCTCGGGGATCTTCGCGAGCGGCTGGGGTGCGAACCGCGCCAAGACGTACGGCATCGAGGAGGAGGACCTCGGCAAGTTCTACGCCCAGCGCACGATCCTCAAGCGCGAGGTGCTGCCCGACCACGTCGCGAACGCGGTGATCGTGCTCACCGGGCCCGAGCTCTCGCACACGACGGGCCTGCACATCCCGGTCGACGCGGGCGTCGCCGCCGCCTTCCTGCGATGAGCGGTTCGGGAGCCGGCGGCAGCGGGCGCGGGGCCGGGGCCGGCACGGTCGCGGCCGTCGACCTCGGCGCCACGAGCGGACGCGTGATCCTCGGCCGAGTCGACGGCCGCGCGGGCACCCTCGAGCTCGACCACGTCGCCCGCTTCCCGAACGGCCCCGTGCGCCTCGCGTCGGGCCTGCACTGGGACTTCACCGGGCTCTACCGCGACCTCAGCGCGGGACTCGCCGAGGCGTTCCGGCGCGACCCGGCGGTGGCGTCGGTGGGCGTCGACTCGTGGGCGGTCGACTACGGGTTGCTCCGCGGCGACCGCCTGCTCGGCGAGCCGTTCCACTACCGGGACGAGCGCAACGACCGCGGCGTCGAGGCCGTGCACCGCGTCGTGCCGTTCGAGGAGCTCTACCGCCGCAACGGCCTGCAGTTCCTCCCGTTCAACACGCTGTACCAGCTCGCGGTGGAACGCGACGCGGCGGGCGGATGGCTCGGCCTCGCCGAGTCCCTCCTGCTGGTGCCCGACCTCATCGGGTTCCAACTCACCGGCGCGCGGCTGTCGGAGCGCACCAATGCGTCGACCACGGGGCTGCTCGGCGTCGACACCGGCGAGTGGGACGACGAGCTCATCGAGCGGCTCGGGCTCCCGGCGTCCGTCTTCGCCCCGCTCGTGAGCCCCGGCGAGTCGTTCGGCGCCCTGCGCCCCGAGGTCGCGACCGAACTGGGCGCGCCCGCCGGCCTCGAGGTCGTGGCGGTCGGCTCCCACGACACCGCCTCGGCCGTCGTCGCCGTGCCGATGCGCGCCCAGTCGGCCGCCTACATCTCGTGCGGCACGTGGGGGCTCGTGGGCGTCGAGCTCGAGCACCCGGTGACGACGGATGCCGCGCGCGCGGCGAACTTCACGAACGAGGGCGGCGTCGACGGACGGGTCCGGTTCCTGCACAACGTCATGGGCCTGTGGCTGCTGAGCGAGTCGGTGCGGTGGTGGGAGCGGGACGGCGAGCGCATCGACCTGCCGGGGCTGCTCGCGGCCGCGGCATCCGTCACCGCGCCCGTCGCCGTGTTCGACGCCGACGACCCGCGGTTCCTCGCCCCCGGCGACCTGCCCGGGCGCATCGCCGAGTGGTGCGCCGAGCAGGGCGTCGCCGCGCCGCAGAGCCGCGCGGAGTTCGCCCGGTCGATCATCGAGAGCCTCGCCGAGGCGTTCGCCGGTGCGGTGCGCACGGCGTCGATCCTGTCGGGCGTCGACGTCGAGACGATCCACGTGGTGGGCGGTGGCGCGCTCAACGAGCTGCTGTGCCAGCGCACCGCCGACCGAGCGGGGCTCCCCGTGCTCGCGGGCCCTGTGGAGGCGACGGCCATCGGCAACGTCCTCGTGCAGGCGCGGGCACAGGGCTTCGCGAGCGGCGACCTCGACGCGCTTCGCGCCATCGTCGCCGCGGCGTTCCCGCCCAAGCGGTACGAGCCGGTCGCCCGCTGAGGCCGGGCGACGGCACGGAGTGGAGTCGGAGGCGGCAGTGGGGTCGGAGGCGGCAGTGGGGTCGGAGGCGGGCTCAGTGCGCGTGCGCGAGCTGCTGGAGGCCGATCACGGCAAGTCCCAGCCCCACGAGCATCGCCAGCGCGAGGAGCTGCTTCCACCACTCCAGGTGCGTGCGGCGCACCGCGAGGAAGCCGATCAGGGCAAGGGTCACGATGTAGACGATGCTCGCCGCGCGGAGCGCGCCCGCCAGTTCGAAGACGCCGAGCCAGGCCAACGCCAGGAGGATGAGCGGCACGCCGGCCGAGGCGAGCGCCTCGCCGGCGACCCGCGCCATCCGCCCCAACTCCGCCGGGTTGGGGAAGGCCGCGTGCACCGCGAGATGCGACACGATGTCGGCGACGAAGCCCGCGACGGTGATGCCCACGATGCCCACGAGCAGGGCGAGCGTCGCCTGCCGGGCCGTGAGGTGCTCGACGTTCCCCGCCTGCACGAGCACGATGGCGAGGCCGGTGAAGGTGGCGTAGACGCGTTCCTTCAGCGCCTCGGCGCGTTCCTCGACGGGCCGGCCGGCGAAACGATCGCGTCGTCTGCGGTCATGCTCCATGCGCGGGACGCTACCAGCCGCCGCAGCTCTGGAAGGATCGACGCATGACCGACACGCCCCGGCTCCTCGTGACCGTGCCCGGCGCCACCCTCCGTCGTGCGCTCGAGCAGACCCCGGGCGGGGTGCCCGACGGCGTCGAGGTGCTGGAATGGGACCTCGAGGGGCCGCCGCCCGTGGCATCCGGCCGCCGCATCGACCTCGTCGTGCCGCCGTACATGGGCGCGGCCGCGCGACTCGGCGCGCTCGCCGGGGTCGACGTCGGCCTCGTGCAGTCGCAGTCGATCGGCTACGACGACATCGCCGAGGCGCTGCCGCCAGGACACGTCTTCGCGAACGCGGCGACCGTGCACGAGACGTCCACGGCCGAACTCACCCTGGCGCTCGTGCTCGCCGCGCAGCGCGGGATCCCCGACTTCGTGCGCGCGGCGTCCGAGGGCCGCTGGGCGCCCGCCCGGCACGAGAGCCTCGCCGACCGGCGTGTGCTCCTCATCGGCTACGGCGGCGTCGGCCGCGCGATCGAGGAACGGCTCGCGCCCTTCGAGGTCGAGGTGACGCGGGTCGCCAGCCGCGCCCGCGACGACGAGCGGGGGCGCATCCACGGCATCGACGAGCTGCCGCAGCTGCTTCCCGACGCCGAGATCGTGATCGTCGGCGTGCCGCTCAGCGACGCCACGACCGGGCTCGTCGACGCCGCCTTCCTCGCGGCGCTGCCCGAGGGCGCCCTCGTGGTGAACATCGCCCGCGGCAAGGTCGCCGACACCGACGCGATCCTCGCCGAGGCCCGCACCGGCCGGCTGCGGTTCGCCCTCGACGTCACCGATCCCGAGCCGCTGCCGCAGGGGCATCCGCTCTTCGCCCTGTCCAACGTGCTCGTCTCCCCGCACGTCGGCGGCGCCTCGACCGCGATGATGTCCCGCATGGCCCGGCTGCTCAAACGCCAGATCGAGCGGATGCTGCGGGGAGCGGCCCCCGAGAACGTGGTGCTGCGCAGCTGACCCCAGGGCTGCACGCCCGCCACACCCGTTCCGCGACCCGCCCCACCGAGAGGACCCCCATGCCGAGCTTCGACCACGCCTTCGACTGGACCCGCCGCCACGTCGACGACGGCCCCATGCCCAACGCCGTGCTCGGCGTCGCCACCGCCGACGGCATCGTCGCCCTCGACGCGTTCGGCGGGGCGTCCGTCGACGACCACTACGCCCTGTTCTCCATCACCAAGCCGCTCGTCGGGCTTGCCGCGCTGCGGCTCGTCGAGGAGGGCAGGCTCACGCCCGACACCCCGCTCGCCACCGCGGTGCCAGAGTTCGGCGCCGGGCGCGACGACGTCGTGCGCCTTCGGCACCTCGTGAGCCACACGTCGGGCATCGTGGAGCCCGACCTGCAGACCCCCGCGGGCCTGCGACCGTCGCTGCTCGCACCGGGCCGCGACTTCGCC
>NZ_WJSP02000228.1 GCF_009720255.1 Agromyces humi
ACAGCGGAGCATGTCGGCAGCCCGGAGTAGCTTCGGCGCATGGTCACCACGGTTCAGCCCTTCGAGGTCCGCGTCTCCGCCGCGCGCCGCGACATCCCGCGTCCCCGCGCTCGCGCCGCCTCGAACGCGGCGGCGCCGTCGGAGGCCAGGATGCGCTCCACGAAGGGCCGGTACGTCGGGTTCGAGCGCTGGCCCACCAGCCCTGTGCGCACCCGCACGGTGTCGGCCGCGCCGAGCAGCACGCCGACCCGGTCGACGTCGCCCGCGACGGCGGCGCACGCCGCCAGGCCCTCCAGCGCGTACGCGATGCCGTCGTCGTTGCTGAGCTGGAGCGACAGCTCGAGGTTGCGCGAGAACAGGTCGGGGCGCGCCTCGCCGCGCGCGAGTCGCGCCCACCCGGAGTTCGCCAGGGTGATGCTCTCGACGAACACGTCGCCCGAGCGCCGGGCGTCCTCCAGCACCTCCTCGTAGATGCCGATCGCCCCGTCGACATCGCCGCGAAGCAGCGTGAGCGCACCGAATGCGTCCTTGAAGAGGGCCGCGAACGTCGGATGCTCGTCGGCCGACACGAGTTCGAGCGCGCGCCGTTGCAGCTTGTCGGCCCGCTCGAGGTCGGGCGGCGTGGACGCGGCACACGCGATGCTGAGCGCGGTGAGGGCGCCGCTCTCGCCGAGCGGGTCTCCGACCGCGTGGAACAACGCGAGGCTCCACTCGATCGGACCGGAGTCGACCTCAGGGCCGGGCTGCGACAGCGCCACCCACGAGGTGAAGCCCATCGCGATCGCCCGGGTGTGGTCGCGCAGCGGCACGTCGGCGTGCAGGATGTCCTCCATCCACGCCTTCGCCTCGGTGAGCTGGCTGCGGATCCACCAGTAGAGGAACAGCCGCCACACGGCCCGCGCGACGGGATCGACCATCCGGACCGAGATGAGATGCCGGAACGCGGCCCTGATGTTGTCGCGTTCCGCGTCCAACCGCTGCAGCGCGCTGGACTGGGTCGACCCCTCCAGCAGCGGCTCCACCTCGGCGGCGAGGCGCAGATAGTGCTCGCCGTGTGCGCGGCGCACCGCCGCGGCATCCGGTTCTGCCGTGAATCGGGCGCTCGCGATCTCGCGCACCGGCACGAGCATCGAGAACAGCGGCACGCCCGCATCGTCGTGCTGGCGCAGGAGGCTGCCGTCGACGAGCTCGAGGAGCGCGCCGAGGAGGTCGCCCGCCCACGGCGCTCGCGCCGTCACGGACTCCACGGCATCGAGACTGAAGTCGCCCGCGAACACGCCCAGCCGCACGAAGAGCGCCCTCGCCTCGGGGCTGAGCAGGTCGATGCTCCACTCCACGGTGGCCTGGATGGTGCGCTGCCGTTCGGGGATGTCGCGGGCGGCCGTGACGAGCAGCGGCAGCATCTTGTCGAGTCGTCCGAGCATCGCCGCGGGCGTCAGGGCGCGGATGCGCGCGGCGGCGAGCTCGATGGCGAGGGGCACGCCCTCGAGCGCGAGGCAGATCCGGGCGACGCCGTCGGCGTTCTCGTCGGTGAGCTCGAACCGGGGGTCGGCAGCGCGGGCGCGCGTCACGAACAGCCGCACGGCGTCGGCGGTGGAGATGGCCTCGAGCGAGGCACGTGCCGGGTCGGGCGGCAGGCCGAGGGGCTCCACGTCGAACACGCGCTCGCCGCGCACCCGCAGACGCGCCCTGCTCGTGACGAGGAACGTCGCGTCGGGCAGGTCGTTGAGCAGGGCCATGACGTCGCCGGCTGCCGAGATGACCTGCTCGAAGCTGTCGAGCACGATGAGGTCGCGACGGCCGGCTCGGGCGGCGCCGAGCTGCCGGCTGAGCGGCTGGTCGCCGGTGTCGCGCACGCCGAGCTCACGGGCGATCGCGGGCAGCACGTCGGCCGGGTCGAGCACATGCTCGAGGGCGACGAATGTCACCCGGTCGAACGGCTCGCCCGCGCTGCGCGCCACCTCGATCGCCAGTCGGCTCTTGCCGATGCCGCCCGGACCGACCAGCGTGACGACGCGCTCCGCGCCGTGGCTGAGCCAGTCGAGCAGGGTCGCCACCTCGCGATCGCGGCCGACGGCCTCGGTGTACGGCACGGGGATGTGATCGGTTCCCGAGGTGCCGGCGTCGGCCTCGCCGATGGAGGAACCGGATGCCGCGGACAGCCCGGGTATGGCGGACGCCCCGGGCGCCCCGGGCGCACCGGCCGCCCCGCCGAGCGCGCCGTGCCCGACGGATGCCGCGCGCGACGCGTCGAACCGTTCGGCGAGCAGCGTCGCGAGGTCGGCCGTGATGAGGTCGGCCAGTTGCTCGCTGCTCGAGAACGGCGTGTACGACGCGGTGTCGTCGTCGCGGATGCGCCCGAGGAGCTCGTCGAGCCGCTCCTCGCGCTGCGCCGGCTGCTTCAAGTAGATCAGCTTGGGCATGTCGGGCGGGGCGAGCAGGTACTCGTCCTCGAGGCCCGAGACCTCCTCGCCGGGCGCGATCCAGCCGTAGTGCTCCCAGTAGATTCCGACGAACACGTCGCTCTGGTCGAGGTAGGCCCGGTAGAGCTGCTGCGGCGGGTGCGGCCGCGCGCCGAGCTCGAACATGACCGGCGCGAGTCGGAGCCGCTCGATGGCTCCCCGAGCGGCACGCCGCTCGGGTTCGAGCTCCTTCAGAGTGGAGCTGACGAAGACCCGCAGCCGCTGGTCTGGCGTTCGGATCGGAAGTCCGGCGGCGCGTCCCATTACGGCGACGCCTCCAGCGTCGCCGGGGTGCATCGCCTTCGGCGCCCCATCCTGCCATTCTGGGGCCAGTGGCCGCCGACGTCCATCACCCGAGATCGGGGGACACGGGCGCGACGCGCTGCGCCTCGGCGAGCGGGGTGCGGCGGTCAGCAGCGCCGCACCCCGCCCCCATGGCTCAGCCGGCGACGCGCACGACGAGGGAGCCCCCGTCGGTCGTGCCGGCCGAGTTCTCGAGCTCGACCCGGTAGTGGTGCTCACCGGGCGCGGCATCCGTGATCGGGAACTGCACCATGCGCCCGTCGTCCGCCGCGCGGTACACGCGGCCGATCACCGAGTCGCCCTCGACCAGCCGCACCACCGTGGTCGGCTGGCCCTTGCCGAGCTTCACCTTCACGAGGTAGTCGCCGTCCTTGTCGGCCGACTTCGGCCCGGAGGTCGACGACAGCTGGGCTGCGGGCGGCGGGGCCGTCGCGTCGTCGACCCCGGCCTCCTTGTACATCGCCCCGTGCAGCGGTGTCACCGTGAGCGACTCGAGCGTGGCGCCATCACCGTCGGCCCACAGGCCGATCGCGTCGGCGCCGGCGTTCGGGAACACCTGGTCGGTGATCGTCGTGCGCCCGTCGGCGGTGAAGACCTCGACCGAGGACCGGTCGACGTACGCGGTGATCGCCACGGTGCCGTCCTCGCTGAGCGCCACCGGCGCATCGTCGAGCGACGGGAACGCCGGGTGGAACGCGGTGCTCCCCGAGTCGCGCCGGTCGACGAACAGGCGGCCGGATGCCGCGTCGTACCCGATGCGCGTCGACGCCTCGTCGTCGCCGAGCACGCTGAGTCCGACCGCGTCGGCGTCACCGGGCCGGAGCACGGCGTCGATGCGCACGACGTCGCCGGCCACGGGCAGCGTCTCCGAGCCGTCGGCGATCGGCCGCGAGGCATCCGTGTACGCCCGATCCGTCTGCTCGAGCTGCGCGAACTCGGGCGCGACCTGCTGCGCGAGGCGCGGGCCCTCGGGCGTCGACACCAGGCTCACGTCGCGGGGCAGCGTGTTGGCGCTGCGCCACGTCCCGGTCGGGATGTCGTTCGCGTAGTCCCAGTTGTTCATCCAGCCGAGCATCACCCGCCGTCCGTCGGGCGCGTTCGAGAACGACACCGTCGCGTAGTAGTCCCGGCCCCAGTCGAGCCAGTCGTAGCCCTCGAGGCGCGGCGCGGCCGCGGCATCCGAGAACATCACCTGGTCGACGAGCACGTGGCCCCAGCCGAACCGGTTGTTGTCGACGATGCGAATGGATGCCTCACGGCCGGCGTACTCGGCGACGTCCCAGCTCACCCAGTCGAGGGTCTCGCTGTTGCGGCCGGTCGCCGTGCGCACGACCTCGCCGTCGACGACGAGGCTGACCGACGTCTCCTCGGAGCGCGGCAGCGCGGGCTCGGCGCCGAGGACGAGGTGGTCGACCGTGAGGTGGCCCCAGCCGCCCGTCGCGTCGTCGTGCACCTGGAACTGCACGTCACGACCGGCGAACTCGGAGACGTCCCACGACTGCCAGTTGAGCGCGCCGCCTTCGGGGCCGGTGGCCGTGCGGACGACCTCGCCGTCGACGAGGAGCCGCACCTCGAGGGTGCCGTTGAACCGCTTGCCGCCGCCGAGCAGGAACGAGAGGTGGTCCTCGCCGGGCTGGATGGTGAACGCCGGCGAGGTGAGGTCGCCGAGGTTGTCATCGCCCTTCGGGCCGCCCTCCCAGGTGTTGATGCGCTTCTGGCCCAGGTAGTAGTCGCCCCCGGCCGTCGACGGGTTGCGGTTCGGGTCGACCGCGAGGTCGCCGGTCGCCGTCCAGCCGGTGTCGACGAGGGTCGTGCCGTCGGGGAACTCGAAGCCGTCGAACAGCAGGCGCCCGGCGGGCGGCTCGTTGCCGAGCTGCGTGCCGTCGACGTGCGGGTGGTTGCCGCCGCCGACGAGGAGGTTCACGTACGGGTCGTCGATGGTGAACGTCGGCGATTCGACGGTGCCGACCGGCCAGTCGAAGTCGTTGAACCCGTTGACGAGGCCTCCGCCGATGAATCCGCTCACCGCGTTCTGGCCGGGAAGGGTGCCGGTGGCCGGGGCGTCCCCGAACGGGCCGTTCTTCCAGTTGCCGGGCTCGTTGGCGACGGTCCAGCCGTCGTACGTGCCGTCGTCGAAGCCTGCGAAGACCTCGCCGGCCGGCACCGCGTCATCCGCCACCGTGCTCTCCGACGTGAAGGTGGTGCCGTCGAAGTCGCCCACGAAGTACTGGCCGCCGGAGCCGCCCGCGACGCTGCCCGGGTTGAGGTTCACGACGAGCACCCACTTGGTGTTCGCCGGGTCGCCGTCGACCGCGAGCGGGAACAGGTCGGGGCACTCCCAGATGCCGCCCGTGGCGTTGGCCGGGCCGAAGTCGCTGAGGTGCGTCCACGTCTTCAGGTCGTCGCTGCGCGAGAGGACCACCTTGTACTGCAGCGCCTCGACGGCCGCCATGACCCAGTACGACTCGCCGGTCTCCGGGTTCGTGTAGCGGAAGACCTTCGGGTCGCGGAAGTTGGACGAGCCCCGGTCGTACACCGGGTTGCCCTCGTACTTCGTCCAGGTCTGGCCGTGGTCGAGGCTGTACGCGAGCGACTGCGCCTGCCGGCCGGCGAGGGTCGGGTGCGCCGGAGTGTATGCGCTCGTGTAGATCGCGATCATCGGCGGGTTCTCGGCCGTGCCGAGGCCGCTCGTGTTCTGCTCGTCGAGCACGACCGAGCCCGAGAAGATGTCCTCGATCGCGACGCCGTTCGCGTCGAACGTCTGCGGGATCGCGAGCGGCTGCTCCTCCCAGTGCACGAGGTCGGTGCTCGTGGCGTGGCCCCAGCTCATGTTGCCCCAGCGGGTGCCGTACGGGTTGTGCTGGAAGAACAGGTGCCACGTGCCGTCCTCGTAGACGAGGCCGTTGGGGTCGTTCATCCAGTTGCGCTCGGGGGAGAAGTGCAGGTACGGGCGGTACTGCTCGCTCGCGGGGTCTGGTGCCGGGGGCTCCGCCGCGTCTGCCGGCGCCGCTCCGAGCAGGCCGGCTGCGAGTGCCACGGCGGCGGCCGCTGCCATGCTCGCCGCCCATGGTGATTTCGTCGTCATCGTCTGTTTCGCCCTTCATCGCGCGTGTCACGGTTGACTCGTGACATCGTTGTCAGTCCGACGGCGGCGATGCTACGCAGTGTCCGGCGGACAATGCAAGGGGCGGATGCCGCGGGCGGCCTGCCGCGACCGCGGCCGCGGGC